>NZ_NEIO01000010.1:0-174325 GCF_002113575.1 Pseudomonas sp. B8(2017)
AAAGCTGGCCAGAATTGCATTCGCCTTGATGAAGACTCAAGGCGAATACATGAGCAAAGGGGGCAAAAAGCATTGCCCACAACCATAGAATCTCCCACAAGGTATTGCAGTGCTGCTGAAACCAGCGCGATACCTGTGGGAGCGGCCTTGCGTCGCGATTGGGGCGCAAAGCGCCCCCCGGAATTCACCCCTGTTCCGTCGCCCCGACCATCTCCGCCGCCTTGACCTTGGCACTGCCAATCGGCGCCTGCAGCAGCAGGAAGTAAGCCACCGCCGAACACAGCGCCACCACCGCACTGATCATGAACGCCGTGGTGAACGAGCCCGAGTACTGGATGCTGAAGCCGGTGACGATCGGCGCCACCGAGCCGGCAATGTAGCCGCCGAAGTTCTGGATCGAGCCAAACGAGGCCACGCGCTGGCTGTCGACGATGGTGTTGACGATCATCCAGGCAGTGGCACTGGCCATGTTGATGCTGAACAGCGCCAGGCACAGCAGGATGATGCAACCGGTCAGGCCTGTGACGAACGACAGCGGCAGGGTGAACAGCGCCGCCAGCACCAGGCCGGTGATGACGCTGAACTTGCGGCTGGCCAGCACGCTCATGCCGCGCTTCACCAGCAAGTCGCAGAAGCGCCCGGCAACGATCGTGCCCGCTGCGCCAAAGCCATAGGCCAGCGACACTACCCAGGCGGTCTTGTACAGGTCCAGGCCGTGCTCACGCTCGAAGTAGCCAGGCAGCCAGGTCAGGTGCAGCCAGAGCATGTAGATCACGCCCATGAAGCCCAGCACCGCACCCCAGGTACTGCGGTGCTTGAACAGGTCGAGCCAGCCGGCGAAGTACGAGGCCTTCGGCGCTTGTGCAGTGGCTGCCGGCGCCTGCTGCCCACTCGGCAACGGCTTGCCCTCGGCAGCAAGCTCCGCCAGGTAGCGGGCCTTGCTTTTGTAGAAGGTCAGCCAGCACAGCGCCAGCACCACGCCGATCACGCCGGTGATGATGAACATGCCGCGCCAGCCGAAGTTGACCATGAACAGCGTCAGCAAGGGTGGCGCCAGGCACGGGCCGAGGCAGGTCGAGGACCAGACCACGCCGGTCGGGGTGCCGCGTTCGTTGGCATCGAACCACTCCGACAGGGCCTTGGCCGCCGACGGGAACATCGGCGCCTCGCCAATCCCCAGCAGCACCCGCAGGCCCATGAAGCCGGCAAAGCTGTTGACCATGCCGAACGCTGCCTGGGCCACCGACCAGCCCAGCAGCGAGGCACCGAGGGCGATCTTGCTGCCCAGGCGGTCGATGATCATGCCCATCGGCAGCTGGGCAAAGGCATAGGCAATGGAAAACGCCGACAACAGGATGCCCATCTGCGACGGGCTGATCATCATGTCTTTCTGGATCGAGGTGTTGGCGATCGACAGTGCACTACGGTCCAGGTAGTTGACGATGCCGATCAACAGCAGGAACACGACGGTGATGCGTTGGTACTTCTTCATAGGGTTCATGTGATGACCTTTATTATTATTGTTGCCGCGCTGTCAGCGCCTTGGCGGTCCTTCGTTCAAGCTGCGCCCTCCCTGACGCAGCGCGCCGCTCAAGGCTGGCGCGCGGTAGTTGCAACGTCCAGCAGCCCGCGCCGACCGAGGCTGTCGATCAGCGCACGCAGGCCAAAGTGCCACTGCGGTGCCAGGTCGCTGGTGGTCACGCGGTTGCACAGGGTACCCAGTTGCGGGTTGCTGATGCTCACCACATCGCCCTGCTTGTGGGTGAAGCCGTTGCCCGGTTGGTCGCGGTCCTGCTTGGGGGCGAACAAGGTACCGAGGAACAGCACCAGGCCGTCGGGGTACTGATGGTTCTCGTTGAGGGTTTGCTGCACCAGGTCCTGCGGGTCGCGGCTGATCTGGCGCATGGAGCTGCGGCCGGCAAGGATGAAACCGTCTTCGCCCACCACCTGCAAGTCCACCTCGGCGGCGCGCACGTCGTCCAGGCCGAAGCTTTCGTCGAACAGGCGCAGCAGCGGGCCAAGCGCGGTGGAGGCATTGTTGTCCTTGGCTTTGGACAGCAGCAAGGCGCTACGGCCTTCGAAGTCGCGCAGGTTGACGTCGTTGCCGAGCATCGCGCCCTTGATGCGACCATCACTCGACACCGCCAGCACCACTTCAGGCTCGGGGTTGTTCCAGCTCGACTTGGGGTGGATACCGATGTCGGCGCCGTGGCCGACCGCCGACAGCGGCTGGGCCTTGGTGAACACCTCGGCATCCGGGCCAATACCCACTTCCAGGTACTGCGACCACAGGCCCTGCTCCACCAGCACCTTGCGCAGCGCTTCGGCCTGGGCCGAGCCCGGCACGATCTGCGACAGGTCCGCGCCGATGCGGCTGGCCAGGGTGTCACGAATGGCATCGGCCTTGGCCGGGTCGCCCTTGGCCTGCTCTTCGACCACGCGCTCCAGCAGACTGGTGGCGAAGGTCACCCCAGCAGCCTTCACCGCCTGCAGGTCGATGGGTGCCAGCAGCCATGGCTGGTGCGGGTCGCGCCGGGCCGGGTCACTGTTGCCCAGCAAGGCTGGCAGCCCGATCAGCGGCTCGGCCAGCGGCAGGCTGCGCAGGTAGGCCACCGGGTCGGCCACTTCCAGCAGGGCCGAGACGGTGGCTACATGGGCGCTGATATCGTGCACGGCGCCGGCCTTCACCAGCACCACCGCAGGGCCCTGCTCCGGCAGCCAGACCCGCCCTACCCAACTGCCGCTGTCGAACGCGCTGGCATCGTGATTCAGAGGCAGCGGTCGCTTGCCGTTCGCTCGATCAGTCATCTGTGTACCCTTACTGTCATTCATTGGGAAAGTGCCGGCAGTTGCAGCTGCCCGGCCAGGCGGTCAAGGTCGGCCACCAGCTGTGGCGAAAGGCTTGCGCCCTGCTCCAGGGCCTGGCGGCGTAGGGCAAGGCCAGCCTGCCCAGGCAGGCGCACCGGGCGCTCGGGATCGAGTGGCCGGCTGGCCAGGACCAGCCGGCCGAGGAAGCTGGTTTCGTCGGTGAACGCTTGCAGGCCGCCGAAGAAACGCGGGTCGATGACCACGGCGGTGGCCGAGGCACCCCACTGGTCTGGTGCATCCTTGCGGCCATGGCCGGCCAGCCCCGAGGTCAGGGCTTCGACCAGCAGCGCCAGGGCGAAACCTTTGTGGCCAAAAGCCTGGCCACCCAAGGGCAGGATGCTGCCTTGCGGGCTGGTGAAGAAGTCGCGCGGGTCGTCGCTCAGTTGCCCGTCATTGCTCACCAGCACCGGGTGCGGCAGGCGGCTGCCGGCATCGCGGCACTGGCCGACCAGGCCGAGGGTGACAGTGGACATGCTGACGTCCAGCAGAATCGGCTCGCCCTGGGTCGGGATGCCCGCGGCAATCGGGTTGGGGGTGTACACCGGGTCGACGCCACCATGGGCGCAGACCAGCCCTACCGATGGGTCCGAGGAATACAGCATGGCCATCAGGCCCTGGTCGGTGTAGGGCTTGAGGTAGGCTGCCAGGCAGCCGATATGCGCGGCACGGCGCACCACGGCGATACCGATACCCTGCGAAGTGGCGCCCTTTGCCGCGCAGTCCAGGGTACGGCTGACGCAGTACGGCCCCAACACGTAGTGGCCATCGAACAGGCTGGAAATGCCACTGTCCGACACCTGCTCCAGTGCCTGCGCGCGGGCCTTGACCTGGCCGCCGAGCATGCCGTCGATGTAGCGGCTGACCAGGTTCAGGCCATGGGTGCGATGGCCCAGCAATTCGCCTTCGAGCAGTACCCGGGTCACTACCTGGGCGACTTCGGTATCGGCGCCGGCCTTTTCGAACAGCCGCTCGACGAAGGTGGTGAGCGCTTGCACGTTGTAATGTGTGGCTTGAGTCATTGCGGTTGCCTCGGAAATGGAACAGGGCTGGCGATCAGGTCACGGCACCGATCTGCCAGGGCACGAATTCGTTCTGCCCGTAGCCGTGCAGTTCACTCTTGCTGCGCTCACCGGAAGCGATGCGCAGCATCTGTTCGAAGATGAACGCGCCGCGCTCCTCGATACTGGTGGAGCCGTCGGCGATGCCACCGCAATTGACGTCCATGTCTTCTTCCTGGTGCTCGAACACCCGGTTGTTGGTGGCCAGCTTGATCGACGGCGCCGGGGCGCAGCCGTAGGCCGAGCCACGGCCGGTGGTGAAGGCGATCAGGTTGGCCCCGCCAGCCACCTGGCCGGTGGCCGAAACCGGGTCGTAACCGGGGGTATCCATGAACACCAGGCCCTGGGCGCGTACCGCTTCCGCGTACTGGTACACATCGACCAGGTTGCTGGAGCCGGCCTTGGCCACCGCGCCGAGGGACTTCTCGAGGATGGTGGTCAGGCCCCCGGCCTTGTTGCCGGCCGAGGGGTTGTTGTTCAGTTCGGCGTTCATGCGCTGGCAGTAGTCTTCCCACCAGTGGATGCGCGCCACCAGTTTTTCGCCGACCTCGCGGCTGACCGCACGGCGGGTCAGCAGGTGCTCGGCACCGTAGATTTCCGGGGTCTCGGAGAGAATCGCGGTGCCACCGGCGGCCACCAGGCGGTCGACGGCATTGCCCAACGCCGGGTTGGCGGTAATGCCGGAATAGCCATCGGAACCGCCACATTGCAGGCCGACCACCAGGTGCCGCGCACTGACCGGCTGGCGCTGCACCTGGTTGGCCTCGGCCAGCAGCGCCTTGACCTGGTTGATACCGGCAGCGATGGTTTTGCTGGTGCCGCCGATACCCTGGATGGTGAAGGCGCGCAGCTGGGCGCTGGCCTGCAGGCCCTGGGTTTCCAGCAGGCTTTCGATCTGGTTGGTTTCGCAGCCCAGGCCGATGATCAGCACGGCAGCGAAATTGGGGTGTACGGCGTACCCGGCCAGGGTGCGACGCAACAGGCCCAAGGCTTCACCGCTGGGGTCCACCGCACAGCCGGCGCCGTGGGTCAGCGCTACCACGCCGTCGATGTTCGGGTAATCGGCCAGCACGTCAGGGTGGATGTCGCGGCGAAAATGGTCGGCCACGGCCCGGGCCACGGTTGCCGAGCAGTTCACCGAGGTGAGGATGCCGATGTAGTTGCGGGTGGCGACCCGGCCATCGGCGCGCACGATGCCCTGAAACTGCGCCTCGCGGCCGGGCTGGCTGCGGGTGTCGACACCGAAGGCGTAGTCACGGGCGAAATCGCCCATCTGCACGTTGTGCACATGCACGTGATCGCCGGCGTCGATGGCCTGCGAGGCAAAACCGATGATCTGCCCGTAACGGCGCAGGGGCTGGCCCTGCTCCACACGCTCGGTAGCGACCTTGTGGCCCGAGGGGATCGGCTGGCGCACGGTAATCGCCTCGGCGTCCAGGCGCAGGCCTTGCGGCAGGGCCTGGCGGGCGATGAGCACGTTGTCCAGCGGGTTGAGGCGGATGACGGCAAGGTCACCGGACTTGGCAATCAGTTGCATGGGACCTCTCAGGGCGGTGCGGCTGGCTTCTTGTTATGGCTGCGACCACTGTAAGAACCCTTGTGCAACATTCCCAATGAGATGATCCGATCGTTCGATAACCCTGGGTTATCAAAAGCCGGTCTCAGCGCGTGTTTATCAATCACATTTGAGGGCCATTGGGGCCGCTGCGCAGCCCTTCGCGGGCTTGCCCGCTCCCACACCGACTGCATTGGCATCAAGCCATGCGCTGTCTTGCTCAAATTCCACAAAGTGGCGCGATCGCTGTGGGAGCGGCCTTGTGTCGCGAAAGGGCCGCAAAGCAGCCCCAGCAATTTCAACTGTTGCGCATCAATCCTGGGGCCGCGTTGCGGCCCTTTCGCGACACAAGGCCGCTCCCACAGGTACAGCGACAACCTCGAGAGCAACGCTGCACCCGTGGGAGCTGGCTTGCCTGCGATGGGCTGCGCAGCGGCCCCATGGGTTTTATCTCTGCTCCTGCTGACGGCGCCGCGCGCCCTCCAGCAAAATCTCGACAAACGCCCGGGCCGAAGCGCTCAGCGGCTCGTCCTTGCGGGTAACCACGCCGTACTCCAGCGCCGCCAGGTGCAGGGGGCTGCGCAGTTCCTTCAGTTGGCCGCTGGCCAGCTGCGCGGCAACCATCGAGCGCGGCAACATGGCGATCATCGGCGCCGCCTGCAGCAATTGCAGGAACATCGGCATGGAGATGGTTTCGACGCTGTCGGCAGGCGTGGCGATGCCGGCAACCCGGAAGGCCTGCTCCAGGCGGTTGCGGATCGGCGTGCCCACCGGGTACAGCACCCACGGCCAGTCGCCCAGCGCTGTCAGCGGCGTGCTTTCCAGCTGGTTGAGCGGGTGCTCGCTGTTGACCACCAGGCTGAACGGTTCCGGCTCCAGGGGCTGGAAGTCGAACAGCTGGCTGAAGCGTTCTTCAGTGAAGCGGCCAATCATGATGTCGAGCTTGTTCTGCTCCAGCATGGTCAACAAGTGATCGCTGGAATGCTCCACCACTTCGATCGACAGCAACGGGCTGCGCGCCTTGATCGCGGCGATGGCCTGCGGCAGCACCAGTGCGGTGGCGGCAAAGATCCCGCCGACGCGGATAAAGCCGTGCCCGCCGTTGCGCAGGCGGTTTACCTGATCGACGAACTGCTGCGACTCGGCCAGCGCGCCTTGGGCATAACGCACCACATATTCGCCCAGTTCGGTGGGTGGCATGCTCCGGGGCAGGCGCTCGAACAGGGCGAAGCCGAACTGCTCCTCAAGGTCACGCAACATCTTGCTCAGTGCCGGCTGGCTCAGGTTCATGCGCGTGGCGGTGGCGTGCATGTTGCGGGTGCGCGCCAAGGTGTCGATCAGCACCAGGTGCTTGTAGCGTATCCAGTTGCAAAAGCTGGAATGGGTCATGTCCGGCGGCATTGACGCAGGGCCTCAGGCAAGTGAAAAGGCAGGGCTATTGCGCCCGCAGGTAGTGCAGCAAGGTGTCCAGGGCAACCGAGTTGGGCCGCGAGCGTAGGGTCAGCACGCCCAGGTTGGCCATGGCCAGCGGCAATTCCACCGGCAGGATGGCGACCATGCCATAGCGGGCATAATGCTTGGCCACGTCATCGGGCACCACCGCAATCATTTCGGAGGCTTCGAGCATGGCGGTGGTAGCCAGGATCGAAGCAGTTTCGACAATATCCAGCGACTGCACCATGCCGCCGGCCTGCAACGCGCTTTCGACGCGGCGGCGCATCGGGCTGCCGATGGGGTGCAGGATCCAGGTCAAGGCTACCAGGTCGGCCAGTTGCAGCCCGGCGGCATTGGCCAGCGGGTGGCCTGCGCGGGCGATAACACGCATCTGCTCACCGCCTTCGAACAGTTCGATGTTCAGGTCCTGGCTGTCGCTCTGGTCCGGCAGGCGCCCCACCACCATGTCGAAGTCGCCACGCAGCAAGGCCGGCAGCAAGGTGTCGCTGGTGCCGACCTCCAGGGAAATGCGCACTTTGGGGTGGTCGCGCTTGTAGGCCAGTACCGCCTTGGTCAGCACACCCGGCACCGGGCCCATGACGCTGCCCACCCGCACCAGGCCCTGGGCCCCGCGCGCCAGCTCGGCAATCTGCGCCTGGGCGTGCTCGAACTCATGCAGCGCGTTCTGCGCATAGCGGATCATCACTTCGCCATACAGCGTCGCTTGCATGCCCCGTGGCAAACGCTCGAACAAGCGTACGCCAAGGCGCTCCTCGAGCTGTTGCAGCAACAGGCTCGCTGCCGGTTGCGTGGTGTGCATCGCCGCGGCAGCACGGCGCAGGTTAGCGAACTCGCCCAAGGCGTTGAGCAGCGTGATCTGCCGGCTGGAGATCTTCAATGCGCCGAGGCTGGCAGGCGCCTGGGCGCTGTCGGGAGGCAAGCGAGACATATCGAATCCGATATCGCTGGTTAAGATTTGGCGATTATGCCTGTATCGCTCGACAACCTACAGTCAGGTCTCCCAGTGCTTGAACAGAACAAGAGCCGACCATGAGCATACGTATTACCCACCTGAGCGTTCGCGACATTCGTTTCCCCACTTCGCTGTCGCTGGACGGCTCCGACGCCATGAACAGCGCCCCCGATTATTCGGCGGCCTATGTGGTGCTGCACACCGACGCCGAGGCCCTGGAAGGCCACGGCCTGACCTTCACCATCGGCCGAGGCAACGAGATTTGCGCGGCGGCGGTGCAGTCGCTGGCGCCGCTGATCGTCGGCCTCACCCTGGAGGAAATCACGGCCGACATGGGCGGTTTCTGGCACCGCTTCACCGTCAGCGACAGCCAGTTGCGCTGGCTGGGCCCGGAAAAGGGCGTGATCCACCTGGCCACCGCCGCGATCATCAATGCCGTGTGGGACCTGTGGGCCAAGCACGAGGGCAAGCCGGTGTGGAAGCTGCTGGCCGACATGACGCCCGAGCAGCTGGTGCGCTGCCTGGACTTCAGCTACGTCACCGATGTGCTCACCCCCGAAGAAGCCATCGCCCTGCTGCGCCGCCAGGCCCCGGGCAAGGCCCAGCGCGAAGCGCAGATGCTGCGCGAAGGCTACCCCGGCTACACCACCGCGCCGGGCTGGCTGGGCTACAGCGAAGAAAAGATGCGCAAGCTGGCCCGCGAGGCGGTGGAAGATGGCTGGACCCACATCAAGCAGAAGATCGGTGCGGACCTGGAGGAAGACATTCGCCGCGCCAGCATCCTGCGCGACGAAATTGGCTGGGAGCGCACCCTGATGATGGATGCCAACCAGGTATGGGGCGTCGAGGAATCCGTCGCCAACATGCGCCGCCTGGCCGCCTTCGAGCCACTGTGGATCGAAGAGCCGACCAGCCCGGACGACATCCTCGGGCACGCCACCATCCGCCAGCGCATTGCGCCGATTGGCGTGGCCACCGGTGAACATTGCCACAACCGGGTGATGTTCAAGCAGATGTTCCAGGCCGGCGCGCTGGACTTCTGCCAACTGGACGCGGCCCGCCTGGGTGGCCTGAACGAAGTGCTGATCGTGCTGCTGATGGCGGCGAAGTACGACGTACCGGTGTGCCCGCACGGCGGCGGTGTCGGCCTGTGCGAATATGTGCAGAACATTGCCCTGTTCGACTACATCGCGGTATCGGCCTCGCTGCACAACCGGGTGCTGGAGTACGTCGACCACCTGCACGAGCATTTCATCGACCCGGTGGTGATCCGGCGCGGGCGCTACATGCCGCCGCAACGCCCGGGCTACAGCATTGAAATGCATGCCGAGACCCTGGAGCGCTACCAGTACCCCAACGGCGCGGTGTGGCTCGACATCAACCGTTCCTGACCCACCTACCTGGGTGCGCCGCCTTTGCGCGGCACCCCACCAGCACTTTCCACGGGGAAAAAACAATGACAATCCTCACCGGTACTGCAGCGGCGCCCGCCCCTGCCGCCACCACCGAACAGCGCCTGAACGGCCTGCTGCTGCGCAAATTGATGCCACTGCTCATCGTTGTCTACGTGATGAGCTTCCTTGACCGGACCAACATTGCCCTGGCCAAGGCCAGCATGGGCATCGACCTCGGCCTGTCGGCAGCGGCCTACGGCCTGGGCGCCGGCCTGTTCTTCCTCACCTATGCCCTGGCCGAAGTACCCAGCAACCTGATCATGCATCGGGTGGGCGCACGCTTCTGGATCACCCGCATCATGATCACCTGGGGCCTGCTCTCGGCGGGCATGGCCTTCGTCCAGGGCGAAACCTCGTTCTACGTCATGCGCCTGTTGCTCGGGGTCGCCGAAGCGGGCCTGTTCCCCGGCGTGATGCTGTACCTGACCTACTGGTTCGACCGAGAACAGCGTGCCCGCGCCACGGGTTACTTCCTGCTGGGTGTGTGCCTGGCCAACATCCTCAGCGGCCCGCTGGGGGGTGCCCTGCTGGAAATGGACGGTGTGCTGGGCTGGCACGGCTGGCAATGGCTGTTCGTGCTCGAGGGCCTGCCGGCAGTGGCCCTGGCCTATGTGGTATGGAAGAAACTGCCCGATGGCCCGGCCTCGGCGCCCTGGCTGTCGCCCGCCGAAGCCGAGGACATGGAGCGCCGCCTGGCTGCCGAGCGGGCCGCCGCACCGCAGCAGAGCAAGTTGGGGCAGATGTTCCGCGACCGGCAGATCTGGCTGGCGATCGTGGTGTACTTCGTGCACCAGATCACCATCTACACGGTGATTTTCTTCCTTCCGGGCATCATCGGCACCTACGGCGCGCTGTCGCCCTTCCAGGTCGGCCTGCTGACCGCCGTACCGTGGATTGCCGCCGCCATCGGCGCCGCCACCTTCCCGCGCCTGGCCACCTCGCCGAGCCGTTGCCGCACCCTGCTGTTCTGCGGCCTGCTGACCATGGCGGCCGGGCTGCTGCTGGCGTCGCTGGCCAACTCGTTCATCGGCCTGATCGGGTTTTCGCTGACAGCCCTGATGCTGTTCGTGGTGCAGTCGATCATCTTCGTCTTCCCCTCCAGCCGCCTGAGTGGCAGCGCCCTGGCGGCAGGGCTGGCCTTTGTCACCACCTGCGGCCTGTTTGGCGGTTTCGTCGGCCCATCGGTGATGGGCCTGATCGAGCAGGCCACCGGCAGTACCCGCAATGGCTTGTGGATCATCGCCGCGTTGCTGGTGGTGGCAGCGCTGGTCAGTACCCGCTTGCGGCAAGGGCAGGAGCAAGCGAATCGCTGACAGGAGGCGTTTGCCTGCCAGGGCCTAATCGCCGGCAAGCCGGCTCCCACAGGTACAGCGACAACCTTGAGTTCAACGCTGCACCCGTGGGAGCTGGCTTGCCGGCGATGGGTTGCAACGCAACCCCGGCGGCTCAAGGTGTAGCGCCGGCAGGCCGGCCACAGCGCAGTTCCAGCACCTGGGCCAGGCGCTCTACCGCCTGTTGCAGCTCCCCCGGGTGATCACCCAGCCACGCCATCGCCAGGTACTGCTGGTAGCGACCCTGCAGGCTGAACTGCTCGCCCGGCAGGGCATGCAGTGCTGAACCAGCCAGCGCTGCTGCAATACCCTCCCACGGTAGCGGCTGGCGAAAGCGCACCCACAGTGTCCGGCCACCCTCCGGCGTTTCCACCACCACCCGCTGGCCGAACTGCAGCTGCAACTCACGCGCCAAGCATTGCATGCGCTTTTGCAGGTCGGTGCGCAGCCGCACCAGTTGCGCCTCGATTTCGCCTTTGCCCAGCATGTGCGCCAGCGCTTGCAGGCGAAGCGGTGCAAGCCGAAATGCACGCTCAGCGAAAGCCCTGGTCAGGCCGGCATCATGGCCCAGCAGGTAGGCATAGGGCGCCTCGCTCCCCACTGCGGCATCGAACGCCCCCATCACCAATAGCCACCGAGGATCGACCCAATCGCGCAGGCGCGTATTCGGCGGCCCGCTGTAACAGTGCTCGCTGTCCAGGTCGTTCTCCAGCAACCATACAGGGTGCTGGCCAAGCAGCTGGCCAAGCTGCTGCTGATAGTGCAGTGAAACCAGCCGCCCCTGCGGCATGCCAAGGCACGATGGCATGACCAGCATGCACACTGGCTCGCTGGCCAGCAGCCGGGCCAGGGCGCGCAGGTCCGGGTTGCCGCGGGTATCCAGTGGTACCTCCAGCACTCGCATGTCGGCACGGGCCAACGCACGCAGCACCTGCCAGCAACAGGGCGAGTGCACCACCACGGTCCCGCCTTGCAGGGCCAGCGCCGCCAGCAAAGTCTCCAGCAACGCCTGCACATCTGGCGCTAGCTGGACGTCCTCGGCACGCCAGTACTGGTGGGAGGAACGGGTATAGCGTTCGGCAATGGCATTGCGCAGGCGGGCGCTGCCGGGCGCGTCCCACGGGGCGACACTGTGCGTGCGCTGACGGGCCAGGCGCCGCTCGTGGGTGAACAGGGTGCGCTCCAGCATCGGCTGTACCGGCAGGGGTGCCTGCCGGGGCATGGCCGCAGCATCCCCCTTGGCAGCGCCCTGTACGTAATAGCCCGACCTGGGCAGGCACTGCACGCGGCCCTCTTCTTCCAGCAGGCTGTAGGCACTCTGCACGGTGGCCAATGACACCCGCAACCGCCGGGCCAACACGCGCAACGACGGCAATCGGCACGGGCCACTGTGTGGCGCCTGGTCGATCAGGGCTTCCAGGTAGCGATAGACCTTGCGATAGGCGAACTCGCCGGAGCCCGATTGCTCCATCAAGGCGGCCCCGCATGACCACGCCGCCGCCCCGCTGCCCGCCGTGGCAGCAACCTCAGCTGTACATCGCGACGGGCCAGGTGGCTCATGAGGCGCCAGGAGGCCAGCGGCAGGCCTCCGCCATAGATCAACCGGAGTTGCCCCAGCGGCAGGCCGCTGGTGTTCACCAGCCAGTTTTTCACCGCATCAGGGCAGGGTTTACCCTGCAAGGCCCGATGCAGGTATGGCAGCGCCACCAGCATGTCGGCATGCCAGCATTGCAGAAAACGCTCCAGGTTCTTCCCCTGCCTGGCAAACGGGCTGAACAGCAGGCACACCTGTTGGATCTGGTTGATGCCATATGCCTTGCCGAACTGCAGCCGAAGCGTGTCGCGCCGCTTGTTGGCGCCCGGCTGGCCAGCCAGCCGCAATGCCGGGCGACTGGCCTGCGGCTCGAGACTGCGTGCATGCAGCTCCCGCAGCTGCACCGGGGCCAACGGCTCGACGAACGCGGTCAATGGCCAGGCGTCCTGGCTCCCCTCGAAGCGACAACCGAGCATGAGGTCCAGCTGCTGCTCTTCGAGCAATGGCGGCAGCAGGTCGTCAATGGCAATCAACCGCACCGGCGTATCCTGCGGCACGCTCGCCGAGGTCGGCCCCGCCAAGGCACCCGATGGCAACCCGGTGCTGCCGTGCAGGCGGCTCAGCCCCTGTGCCAGCGTCGCCAGGCACTGGTGCACCACATGCGGACCACGCTCCCCTGCCAGGCGCAGGCTGCGCCGTGCCCAGGCCAGGTACCGGCGGCGCTGGCGCGCAGGGATGGCGGTGATAAATACATCCGCAGGTGAATGGGCCTGCAGCGCAAAGCCGACGGCCGCCGCCAGTTCCAGGTGCAGGCGACACCCCAGCAGCGCTTCGGGCCTGGCGTCGACCAGGTGACCGAACATCAGCATGGCCTCCCTCGCCAACAGCCAGTTGTCGGGCGCGGCAGGCGCATGCCGGCTGAACGGCACCACTTCACGCCCCTTGATCATTTGCAGTTGCACCCGCGGGTCATCCTGCAAGAACAGCGCATTGAAGCTGCGCTCATGGCATTCGAGCGTGTTACTGTCAGCCACGGGCAGGCTCACCACCAGCACCCGCAGCTGGAAGGTTACCGGCGCACGCAGGGCGATACTCAGTTGTGCGGCACGCAGCATGGCCAGCAGACGGGCGCTGCGGCGATCGTTGCCTTGCAGCACCAGCAAGCGGCAGGTACCGATGTAGTCGGGCCCGCCTGCAGCAACCAGCAGCCGTTGTATCAGCAATTGCAAGGAAGCACGCTGCGCTTGTGACATATGACTGAGCAAGCGCTCGAGTACTTGCTGGTAGATATAGTGCATTGCCTGGTCGTGAATAGCAGTCACGAGATCACCTCATCAACTTCATGCAGCCAGCGCACGTTGATCAGAGGACCTGAACATCAACATGCCCTGAACTTTTTCAGAAGAAATTTCCTACAACTAATTGGAAGTAATGACGTAACCATCACTGTCGCCATGACATCGAGAAAAACGCATCGTCGCGACGCCCCGCCGCTGCCATACACCGCCCTGGCCTGGGCATAGCCATGCTCATTCCACGCTCCTTGCGCAAACTATCATTGAGCCATTATCGAGGGATGCAAAGCGAATAGAAGATACAGATCAGGGTAAAAAAACCATTCAGCGGAAGTGAGAAAACACATTGACTGCCAGGCAGGAACAGTACAAGACAAAAAACTTGGCGGAATATTTCGGCAAACCACGGAGCAATCAGTTCAAAGATAGTCCGTGTCGTATTTAATTGTAGGAAACTTCTTTTTTTAACGTAAACCCAGTCTGTATTGGGCACAAAAAACCCGGGACTCTGCCCGGGTTTCCTGATAGATGCAGACTGCTGTCAGCGTTGCGCCATGTCCAGCACCACACGCCCGCCGCACGGGCATTGGTCCATGTGGCGATGCGCCTCGACCACCTGCTCAAACGGGTACACCTTGATGATCTGCGGTGTCAGCAACTGGTCGGCAGTGAACTGGTTGATATCACGCAGGGCGCGCTGCAGCGCCACCTGATCCTGGCTGATGCCCAGCTCAGGCTTGCCGGTGAAGTTGCCGATGCAATGCACATGGAACTGGATGTTCTTCTGGAACGCAGCGCAGGCCGGGAACGGCGTCTGGTTGCCGCCTTGCAGGCCATACAGCACCAAGCTGCCACGTGGAGCCAGGACATCGCCCAGCAGCGACATCTGCGGCCCGCCCATGCCATCGAGGACCATGTCCACGCCACGACCATCGGTGTACTTGCCAACCTGCAGCAACAGGTCCTGCTCTTCAGTGACAATCACCTTGTCGGCGCCCAGGCCCAGCAGGTACTCACGCTGTTCCGGCTCCTTGGTGGCGGCGAACACCTTCAGCCCCAGGGCCTTGCCCAGTTGCACGAAGGCAGGGCCCGCGCAGTGGCTGGCATCGGTAACCAGTGCAGTCTGCCCGGCTTTCGCCCGGGCCAGGTCGACGTAGGCGAAATAGGCGATCAGCAGCGGCGTGTAGTGCACGCTGGCCTCGATCGGGGTGAGCACATCCGGATAACGGGTAATGGCCGTACGCGGCAGCACGATGACATCGCCATACACCGGGTGGTCGTTGGCACTGGTGGCCGGGAAGCTGGCAACCCGGTCGCCTACCGCAATATCCTCGACCCCTTCGCCGACCGCGGTCACCACCCCGGCCATCTCGTGGCCGATCCCCGCCGGCAGGCGTGCCTGGGACGGTGCCAGGTTCTGGCGCCAGAGCACGTCATACCAGCTGACGCCAACCGCCTCGACGCGGATCTGTACCTCGTCGGCAGCAGGTGACGATTCGGCCTGCTCCTCGCAACGGAGCACATCGGCAGCGCCGAACTTGTGGAAACGGATCATGCGGGACATCGCATACCTCGCCTTTGTGAATCTCTAATTACCACGGACTTTATCCGGGCTTTGCCGGTTAGACCATCAGTGGTCATTAATAGTCGACATGCTTGTCATCGATTGGGCACCTGACTTTCCCTGCGATTGGTCCCCCTAAACCCGTGCAGGGTACCAGCCTTTGGCCTTAAGATTCACCTCTGCCCCACTTTAGGCGAAGCGCACCGATGAATCGAAACGACCTGCGTCGCGTAGACCTCAACCTGCTGATCGTGTTCGAAACGCTGATGCACGAACGCAGCGTGACCCGTGCCGCGGAAAAACTGTTCCTCGGCCAGCCCGCCATCAGCGCGGCCCTGTCGCGCCTGCGCAACCTGTTCGACGACCCGCTGTTCGTACGCACCGGCCGCAGCATGGAGCCCTCGGCCCGGGCCCACGAAATCTTCGCCCTGCTGTCCCCGGCGCTGGACTCGATTTCCACCGCCGTCAGCCGCGCTGCCGAATTCGACCCGGCCACCAGCAATGCGGTGTTCCGCATCGGCCTGTCGGACGACGCCGAATTCGCCCTGCTGCCGCAGTTGCTCAAGCGTATCCGCGCCGAAGCGCCGGGTATCGTGCTGGTGGTGCGCCGGGTCAATTACCTGCTGATGCCGACGCTGCTGGCCTCGGGCGAGATCTCGGTGGGGGTCAGCTACACCAGCGAACTGCCAGCCAACGCCAAGCGCAAGGTGCTGCGCCGCAGCATGCCGAAACTGCTGCGCGCCGACAGCGTGCCCGGCGCCATCACCCTGGACGACTTCTGCGCGCGGCCGCATGCGCTGGTGTCGTTTGCCGGGGACCTGTCGGGGTTCATCGACGAGGCGCTGGACGAGATTGGCCGCAAGCGCCACGTGGTGCTGGCGGTGCCGCAGTTCAACGGGCTGGGGAGCTTGCTCGCGGGCACCGATATTGTCGCTACGGTGCCGGACTACACAGCGGATGCGTTGACCGCGGCGGGTGGGTTGCGGGCCGAGGATCTGCCGCTGGATGTGCGTAGTTTCGAGCTGCACATGGCCTGGCGCGGGGCGCAGGACAATGACCCGGCAGAGCGGTGGTTGCGGTCGCGGATACAGATGTTCTTCGGGGATCCCGATAGTCTCTGACCGAGTTCCACTAAGCGCCACAAATCCTTTAAATACATGGAGTTAGAAAGATTATTCGTCCATGGCCATCCGTCAGAATCCACTCAATTCCAGCTTGACTGGGGGTATCTTGGGGGGACATCAAGCCAAAATTAAAAAAGATACCCCCACACCATGTCCCCCGAAAAACCGCCTCCTTTCCGCCCAAAGCTGAGCGATGCTTTCATCCGTTCGCTGACCACTTCAGGCAAGTACGCTGATGGCGACGTACCGGGTCTGTATCTACAGGTGCGTGCCTCGCTCAAGCCCGGCAAATCACCCTCCCGGCACTGGCGACTGAAGTACCGTCTTCGTGGCAAGGAAAACGTGTTCGTGATCGGCAGGTATCCGGATGTGGGCTTGAAGGAAGCCCGTGAGCTCGCCCGGGCAGCGCGCAATAGCGTGGCCAATCACATCGACCCACTCAAAGCAAAAAAAGCCAAGATCGAGGCGCAATGGCTCAACGAGGCGCGCACATTCGCCTACGTCGCCGAAGAGTGGATGAATTTCAAATCTCCGGATTTGGTCAGCAAATCCATTGCAGGGTTTCGCGGTGCACTGCGAAATCACATCTTGCCGGCCATCGGCGAAAAGCCTGTCACCGAGATCAGACTCGAACACATCACTTCGATCATCAGTACGCTGCGCCGTGCTCGGACGATGGCCATGGCCAAGCGCGTTCGCACCATCATTCGCGCCGTGCTCGGCTTCGCTGAAGGCAGGGGCTGGGTGGAGCGTAACGTGGCTCTGAGCAACACCGAGGAGCTCAAAATCCGCCACGTGGTCACCAGCAATCCAGCGATCGAACGACCGGCCGACTTGGGTCAGTTCCTGTTGCGCCTGGATGAGCTCGACGCGAGCAGCGTGACCACCGCAATGCGCCTGCTGGTGATGCTGCCAGTGCGCCCGGGCGAACTGGTGAAAATGCGCTGGGAGGATGTTGATCTGATCAGCGCCGACTGGCGTTACGTGGTCAGTAAAAC
The DNA here is from genome assembly GCF_002113575.1 of Pseudomonas sp. B8(2017). Taxonomy (NCBI): domain Bacteria; kingdom Pseudomonadati; phylum Pseudomonadota; class Gammaproteobacteria; order Pseudomonadales; family Pseudomonadaceae; genus Pseudomonas; species Pseudomonas sp. B8(2017). The sequence continues at coordinate 17,189 of NZ_NEIO01000010.1, forward strand.
TCGCCACCTGGACAAGAGCAAACACATCGTACCGCTGCCTGAGCAGGCACTCGTGCTTCTACGTGAACTGTACAAACGCCGGGTGGTGGATGAGGCCGGCAACGGTTGGGTGTTCGTCTCGCCGATCTATCCTGGCCGCCCCATCGACGCCACCTCTCTGGCCAAGTCCTACCAGCGAATCTGGCCGGAATACGCCATTACTGCCCATGGCTTTCGCGCCACCTACCGCACCATTGCCCACGAGCATTTAGGTATCGATCCGATTGTATTGGAGTTGTCGTTATCGCATCGCATGCCAGGCGCACTGGGTGCCGTGTATGCCCGCGCGCAATTGCTGCCGCAGCGCCGAGAGGCAGCACAGCAGTGGGCCGACTACCTCGACCGGCTTCGCAACAACGCCAAACATGCGTCTGAATAGTTACCAAGAAAGCACACATCATAGTTGCACTCCCCCACCTTCACGATCACAACAACTGCCTTATCAGGATGAGCAAACTGAATCTCGTGAGTATGGCGGAGTATTCGGGATTCGAACTTAGATACCCCAGCCAAAGCCCTGACAACAAAGCCATATAAATCAATAATATATAAACTCCAGTTCGAATGTAGCGTAGGAATTCGAACTTTCTCAAATACACGCATGATCTGCCCTAGGTGCGTGTCCGCTATCGACCCAGAGCGGACACTGATCCAAAGCTCTGTTGTAAGTACCGGCCTCATCGCCGGCAAGCCAGCTCCCACAGGAATATCACCAGCTTTCAGGCATGTGCTGTACGCTTGCCGGCGATGGGCCGCGAAGCGGCCCCGGTTACAGGTGTCCGCAATGGGTCGAAAGCGGTCATTAGCGACGGGTTGCATTCTAGCCATTGCAGCCAGCCGAAGCGGCTATGTAATTAGCGGCGATTCACTTCATGTAAAAAAGCCCAATGGCTAGAACATTTGGGCTTGTAGCGTACGAGGCCTGCGGAAAACCACCTTCCTGAACAGCTACATCCCGCGTCAAAGGAATCTCCTCGGCCTGCCGACTTCTCACGATAACCCGTTCCTTTCTCTCCAGCCTCCGACACTTTGAGCTCCTTTCCTTGATCAAGTAAAAGGCTTGGGCTAGCACTGTCTAGTTCGGACTTGTCTCTCCTCTTCTGAATTCCGCCGTGACGCTGAGCAGAGACTACCGCAAGCTCTCGTAGGCACTCTCTGCACCAATAGGACTTTATGATCCCACTGCGCCGGAAATGGAAGCCACAGTTACGGACCGCTAACGCTGAGCGGTCCTAGAACGAGAGAGTAAGCCGCTTTCACGCCAGCTATTCCCGCGGGCGCTGCACACTGAGTTTGCAGTACCCATGCCCTACCGACGCCCGTACGGCTCCACAGTTCTGTCAGTGCCACCACCACAGCGCACGAGGAGAACAATCGCCTGAACACCATGAACACCAACTCACTCTCGTACTCCACGCATTCTCAGCGAGCGCCTGCGCAATACTTCAATTGCCACCAGCATAATGATGGAGCCGAGGATCAGCAGAGTCGCAGCAGCAAGAATCGTTGGACTTATCTGCTCACGCATGCCAGACCACATCTGCCGTGGAACTGTGCGTTGCTCTACTCCGCCAAGAAACTGAACGATAACGGCCTCATCAAAAGAGGTGACCATGGCAAACAGCGCGCCCGAAATTATCCCTGGGCGAATGATCGGAAAACTCACTCGCATGAACGTATAAGGGGCAGACGCACCAAGGCTTGACGCAGCACGTGTCAAGGAATGATCAAATCCGGTCAGGGTCGCAGTGACCGTAATGATGACGAAGGGCGTGCCTAATACTGCGTGGGCGATGATGACCCCAAGATGACTCTGGGCAATACCTAATTTGCTATAGAAGAAATACATACCGGCCGATGAAATGATCACGGGGACAATCATTGGCGATATTAGTGCGCCCATGAGTAAGCCCTTGAAAGGCAGGTTTGCACGGCTCAACCCTAATGCAGCTACCGTCCCCAAAACGGTCGCTATAACCGTGGAGCTGAACGCAATCAACAAACTATTACGAAAAGACAGCGTCCACATAGGGTCATTGAATAGTTCCTGATACCAACGGGTAGAAAAAGCGGCAGGGTCAAGCTGCAACATGCCACTGGTAAAGCTGAAGTATGGCTCCGCGTTGAATGAGAGCGGCATGATTACTAGTACTGGTAACACCAGATACAAGAGCACCACAACACCGACGGTACGCATGCTGTAGTACCAGCTTTTTCCCAGTAAACCCGTGTAAGTTGGAAGACTCATATCGTTCACCCCAGCTTCATATTGCTGATGCCGACCACTCGGTCGTATAGCCAGTACAAGAACAGCACCACCACCAACAGGATGCTGCCAATAGCCGCCGCCAGCCCCCAATTGAGGGAAGTTTGCATGTGATAGGCAATAAAGTTGCTGATCACCTGGCCGGTTCGCCCCCTACCAGTGCGGGCGTGATGTAATAACCAATGGCGAGGATAAACACCAAAATCCCTCCCGCGCTAAGGCCAGGCAACGAAAGCGGGAAATAAATTTTCAGGAAGGTGCGAAGCGGGCTTGCTCCCATTGAATGGGCTGCTCGAATATATGTGGTGTCGATGCTCCGCATGACGCTGTACATTGGCAGGACCATAAACGGAAGTAGGATGTGCGTCATGGCAATCACCGTGCCCCACATATTGAACATGACGTCCAGTGGCTGGACAATAAGGCCCAACTTTATCAATGCACTGTTGAGCACTCCATTAGACTGTAGAATCACCATCCAGGACGTAGTCCGCACTAACAACGATGTCCAGAAAGGCAACAATACAAGAATCATGAGCACGTTGCTCACTTTGGCTGGCAGTGTGGCCAACATGTACGCCAAGGGGTACCCCAGCACCATGCACAGCAAGGTTATTCCAAACGTCATCGTGAACGTCTTGATCAGTACATCCACATAGATCCGACGACTTTCGGATTGACGGACAATTTTACCGTGCTCATCGTACTGCAGATCCAGTGCCGCCAGATAATGTATATCTGAATAGGCCGGCGCCATGCTTTTGAGTTGTGCCCAGGTTTCCAATTTCGCCCAGCGGCCATCAATACTAATAAAGGCATCCTTGTATCGCCCCGCTACCGGCTGCGATTTGCTCAGTACCCTAGCGGTCTTGCTGAACAGGCTTTTCAAGCCACTTTGAACCCGGTTGAGGTCCGAGCCGACTCGGTCCAGCTCCTGCTGAGCAGCCAGACTTAGCATCTCGGTGCCGAGCGCCGCAAAAACCTGTTCATCTGGCAGGCCTTGATTGTCCCAGGCTTTTAGATAGGCGGCCGTTTGCGGCATGTAAGAGGATAAAGCCGGGTTCTGCACACTGCGCACGAGGATATCCCCAATGGGCAACAGGAAGAACACAAGGATAAAAGCCAATAATGGCATGACGAGTAGCAGTGAACGCATTTTGTTACTGCGTTCAGCCCTCTGCAGGCGAACCTTCAGGTTCGCCTGCTCGCCAGGGCCGCTGCTTTCTTCAATTGGCGGAGTGACGGTATATAAGCTGCTCATGGAAAGCTCCGGAATTTGCACAAGGGCGTACTTGACCGTCAGGCATCCAAGGCTCTGCAGTCTTGGTGAGACCAGCCGACGTGTATGTGCTCGCTCAACCTAGGGCACCCGCTCCCCGCGGCATTGGCAACTTTCACGATGAACTCCTGCTGCCCAGCCAACTCCAGGCGCGCCCGCAGGTGGTCGCCGTGGTAAACCACTTCGAGAACGCGCGCAGGTAAGCGGTTCTCGCACTCCCATTGCGCCGGGTTGATCAACACCCGCTCTGGACGAATCGAGAGTGTTGCAGCTGAGTCTACGCCCGCGACATTGACGGCCAGCGCCTTTACCGTTTCCCCCCCGACGCGAACGCTGCAAGTGGCATCTTGAATAGCAACAACCTGCCCCTGCAGACGATTGTTTTCACCAATGAAACTCGCCACAAATGCGGTCTCTGGCTTTTCGTAAAGATCCGCAGGGGACGCGAGTTGCTGCACGATCCCATCATTGAACACAGCGATGCGGTCAGACATGGTGAGCGCCTCACTTTGGTCATGTGTTACATAGACGACCGTAATACCCAATTGCCGAGAGAGACGTTTTATTTCGTACTGCATCTGCTCTCGCAACTGTTTATCCAGTGCACCGAGGGGCTCATCCATCAGTACCAGACGCGGCTCAAAGATCAGTGCCCTAGCCAAGGCGACGCGTTGTTTCTGGCCACCGGACAATTGTGCCGGCATGCGGTTACCCAGTTTACTCAGTGCCACCATATCGAGCGCCTTGTTGACGCGCTCGTTGACTTCGCTTTTCGAAAGTTTGCGGACTTTCAGAGGAAACGCCAGATTCTCTGCGATGGTCAAATGTGGGAAGAGTGCATAGTTTTGAAACACCATGCCAATACCGCGTTTTTGGGGAGAAATATCGTTGACCGGCTTGCTGTCGATGAGTATCTGGCCATTCGTCACGGTCTCGAAACCGGCTAGCATCATCAGGCAGGTGGTCTTTCCAGAACCAGAAGGACCGAGCATTGTGACAAACTCACCTGCTTCGATCTCCAAATTGAAGTTCTTGACGACCAGTGATTCGCCGTCATAACTCTTCTGAACATTGCGAAAACTAACAAACGATTGAGAATCCATCAGAGCACCTATTATTGTTTTCGTGCGCGCACATTTCTGGAGAACCGGCATCAGCCGTCTTGATTACTTCACTAACCAGACATTGAATCTTTCGTTAAGCTCGTCAGCGTGGTCACCCCACCATTGCGAGTCGACTTGCAACGCAGTGGCAAAGTTTTCTGGGTTGGTCGGAAGGTCGGCCTGGACGTCAGCGCTGACCATCTTCTGCGCTGAGTAACGGGTAGGTCCATAGGGAATGTAATTCGACTGATCGGCTAACACCGAACTTTGCGTCGCGAACTTCAAAAAGTCCAACGCTTGTGCTTTGTTCTGGTTGCCCGCCGGCAGGACCCAGGCTTCCATGTCGTAGACCTGACCGTCCCAAACAATCTTGAACGGTTGATGCTCTTTACGAGCGGCAATAACTATTCGACCGCTATATGCAGACGTCATGCTGACTTGACCATCGGCAAGCAGTTGTGGGGGTTGTGCACCAGCTTCCCACCAAATGACTTGATCCTTGATGGTGTCGAGTTTGCGGAACGCCCGCTCCAAGCCCTCTTCTGTCTCAAGCATGGGATAGACCTGGTCGCGAGGCACACCATCGGCCATCAGCGCCCACTCCAAGTTCACCTGGGGAGCCTTGCGCAAGGAGCGCTTGCCGGGAAAACGCTTTAGATCGAAGAAATCCTTCAAGCTGGCTGGCTGTGCGCCGGAAAAGGCTTGGGTGTTGTAAGCGACCACGGTTGACCAGACATAGCTGGCCACCCCACATTCGCTCAATGCCCCCGGAATGAAGTCTTTTTCGGCCGGGGTTCCGTCCGGCGCCGGACTGAGGGTCTTGGGATCGATTTTTTCGAGCAATCCGGTACTGCAGGCGCGGTATACATTGAGCAACTCGGCGTCGACTACATCCCAGCTGACCTTTTTGCCATCGACCTGTGTCTTGATGGGCGCGATACCGCCAGAGTAATCCTCTGAGGTCACCTTGATGCCTGTGGCCTTGGTGTAGGGGATGTGGGCCGATTTGACTTGTGCCTCCGCCAGACTACCGCCGTAGGAGACCACGGTGATTTTCTGCTCAGCCCAAGCTTGCGTGCACACGGCACCTACCAGCAACAGCGCTGCTGTTTTTTTCATGACAGTGACCCCTATTATTCTATGTGATGGAGTTTTGCTTGCGACGAAACTTGCACTTCCGCCCACTTACTTTCCAAAAAAAAACCCACCTTCGAAAGCAATAAAAAAAGGGGGAAAGCCCCTAAAATTTTTATGCCAGCTCGCAAAAAAAGCGGGCCATGCAGCGTTATGCACGTCCCGCCAGAGGGAACCTAGATAATGTCAAGCAACCTCAGATTTCTTATCTTCAACCGCCAGAGCTTGGTGAGGATCCAGCACGGAGCGGTAGTCAGGATTCAGTTCAATGAGATGAGCCGGTACATCTCCGTAATCTTCACGCATCCACTTCAACAACCCGTACACTTTGATAATCAAAATCATGACAAATGGAATGGCCGCCAGGGTTACCACTGTTTTCAGTGCATGTAACGGGGCGTCGATATACAACATTGCCAACGGAATCGCAGCCAGCATAAGGCACCAAAACAGACGAAGGCCTGGAGAGGGGTCATCACCTTCATGCAAATTTCGTGTGCTGGTGGCCGCCACGGAAAACGCCACAGCATCCAGGTGTGACGCCAGGAAGACCATCATCAGAAAGAAGTAGATTGCGGCCAGGGCTTTGCCGAGGGGGAGACTTGCCAACAGCATGGAGACAACGGTCTCACCGCCCATGCTGTCAAGCAAAGCAGGCGAGTCGATGGCGCCTGTAATGAACTGGTGGATGGCAAAACTCTGCAAGCTGCCGAAGAACAACCAGCAGCCGCCACATCCTCCCAGCACCATTGCAAAAACCACTTCTTTTATTTTTCGCCCCTGTGATACTCGCGTCACGAACAGGGCGACGCCAGGTGTGTAAGTGATCCAGTACAACCAGTAAAAGACCGTCCATCCACGTGCGAAGTCTCCCGTCCCTGCCGGGTCAGTTGCCAAGCTCATGTGGATGAAGTTATGCAGCATCAGGCCCGCGCCATTGGCGATATTGTTGAGGGTGAACCCCGTGGGCCCCAACACCAGCACAACCACGGCAAAGGCCATTGTCAAACCACACGCGGCATGCGCCAGTCGCTGCATGCCACCGCCGATGCCCACCCAGGAACTTATCGAAAATACCAGGGTCACCATGATGACCAGCGAGGCCTTCAAGGCATATCCATCGGTGAAGCCAAACAACATCGATAAACCTTTGGCGACAGTGGACGAGGACAGCGTGATGGTCAGCACCAATCCACCAAATGTCGCCAGCAGGAAGATGATGTCCATGCTCCGCCCCAGGAGACTGGTGGCACGCAGCCCCGTGATGGCCTCTACCGCTGCTGAAAGGCTCAGCCCCGGATTTTTGCGGACATGGAAATGGTACGCCATCGCCAGGGACGCTATTCCGTAGATGGCCCACGGGGTGATGCCCCAATGAAAGAATGAGTACGCGATGCTGTACTCCAGTGCATCTTTACTGCGCGGCGCAATATCCAATCCTGGACTGACGTAATAATACGCCCATTCCATGAATGCCCAGTACATGGTTGCCGACCCCAGGCCGGCACAAATGAACATGAACACCCAACTGACGTTTCCATACTTGGGTTTGCCTTCCCCCAAGCGGATGTTTCCGTATTTGCTGCAGGCCAGCCAAAAAATCATGCCCACACAAAAGAACCCGACAATTTGTACGGTCGAGCCAAAAAGCCGACTGGTGCTGTCGAATGCAAGAGTGGACAGCTCCATGGATTGCTGAGGGAACATCATCAGCCCCCCGACACTGAAGCCGATAACCAACATACTGAACAAAACTAACGGCAGGTCAATTTTAGTGGCAGTGTCCGGGCGCTTCGCGTTTGAATCGTACATTACAACCGTTCCATTGTTATTGTTCGGTCAACGGTAATCTGGCAAATCAACACACTTGGAACGGGTGAGCCATACTCACCCGCTCAACAGCAAAACGTTACTTCATGGTCGGCATGGAGAACTCTACGCCCTCCCGAACGCCTGACGACGGCCAACGCTGGGTGACTGTCTTGCGGCGGGTGTAGAAACGGACGCCATCGGGCCCGTAGGCATGCAAATCACCGAACAGCGAGCGCTTCCAACCGCCGAAGCTGTGGTACGCGACGGGCACTGGCAGCGGCACGTTGATGCCAACCATGCCCACCTTGATATTGTCGGAGAAGTAGCGAGCAGCCTCGCCGTCTCGGGTGAAGATGCACGTACCATTGCCGTACTCGTGCTTGTCGATAAGCGCCATTGCTTCCTGCATGCTGTTGACTCGCACGACCTGCAGCACCGGTCCAAAGATCTCTTCCTTGTAGCTCTGCATGTCTGGGGTAACGCGATCGATCAGCGTACCACCGACGAAGAATCCTTCCTCGTAGCCAGCAACGTTTGGCTCACGCCCATCGACAACCACGGTTGCACCCTGCTGTTCAGCACTGTTGATGTAGCCAACCACTTTTTGCTGATGCTGCCTGGTGATCACTGGGCCGAAGTCGTTCTTGCTATCGGTGTAAGCGCCCACCTTCAAGTTTTTCATGGCTTCTTTCATTTTGCCGATCAAGGCATCGGCTGCCGCATCACCCACCGCAACGGCAACTGAGAGCGCCATACAACGCTCACCGGACGAGCCGAATGCAGCGCCCAGCAACTGGTTGACCGCATTGTCGATATCGGCGTCTGGCATGACGATGGCGTGGTTTTTGGCCCCACCCAGTGCCTGACAGCGTTTGCCGTGAGCGGTGGCGGTGGCGTAGATATACTCGGCGACCGGCGTCGAACCCACGAAGCTGACCGCCTGAATGCGCGTGTCGCGCAGCAGGATGTCGACCGCTTCCTTGTCCCCGTTCACTACGTTAAGCACGCCCTTGGGCAGACCGGCTTCCTGCAGCAGTTGGGCGATGAACAGCGTGGAGCTGGGGTCGCGCTCGGAAGGCTTTAGAATGAAGCAGTTGCCTGCGGCGATGGCCACTGGAATCATCCACAGTGGAACCATCACGGGGAAGTTGAACGGCGTGATCCCTGCCACCACACCCAGCGGCTGGAACTCGCTCCAGGCATCGATGTTCGGGCCGACGTTCTTACTGTGTTCGCCTTTAAGCAGCTCGGCGATCCCACAGGCGTATTCGACGTTCTCAATGCCGCGCTGCAGTTCGCCTGCAGCATCATGGGAAATTTTCCCATGCTCCTCACCAATCAGTTTGCAGATCGCATCAGCGTTCTGCTCCAAGAGCTCTTTGAAGCGGAACATGATGCGAGCCCGCTTGATAGGTGGCGTATCGCGCCAAGCCGGGAAAGCAGCTTCAGCAGTGGCAATGGCATGCTCAACGGTTTGGCTCGATGCCAACGCAACTTGGCGAGCCACCTGGCCGGTGGCGGGATTGAAGACATCCTGGGTGCGCTTGGACTCGAGGACGACTTCGCCGTTAATCAGATGACCGACAGTATTCATGTAAAACTCCACTTTTTTGTTATTCAACTATGGCGATGGTGTTCGATTACCAAAGGCTGCGATAAAGCTGAACCATCTCGGCCTCTGTAGGCACGCGTGGGTTATTGCCAGGAGAGCCGGAAGCCAGCGCCTGAGCAGCCATGGTTGGCATCAGCTCGAAGAATTTCTCGCGATCGATTCCGAACTCTGCCGGGGTAGGAACATTCAGCTCATCGTTGATCGCGACCAACTCTTCCAGCAGTTTTTCCACTGCGGATTGGTCCGTGTCGCTTTGCGTGGCAACACCCATGGCGCGCGCGCAATCGGCGTACCGGTCCTGTGCAGCGGGAATGGAAAAGGCCGTCACTTCAGGCAGCAGCATGGCGTTCGACAGGCCATGAGGAACATGAAACGCAGCACCGATTGGGCGGCTCATGCCATGCACCAGGGCAACAGAGGCCGCCGAGAAAGCCAGGCCCGCAAGGGTAGACCCCAGCATCACAGCCTCCCGTGCGGCGCGGTCTGCCCCGTCGTGGTAGACCTTGCGCAGGTTTGGCCCGATCAGGCGCATGGCTGCCAGTGCCTGGGCATCACTGAACAGATTCGCTTTTTTGCTGACATAAGCCTCGATGGCATGAGTCAACGCATCGATACCGGTGTCGGCCGTTACGCGAGGCGGCAACGAGAGCGTCAGCTCATAGTCGACCAGTGCAGCGACAGGCATGAAGCCTGCGCCGACGCACAGCATTTTTTCGTCAGTCGACTCATCGGTGATGATGGTGAAACGGGTGACTTCGGAGCCAGTGCCGGCAGTCGTTGGAATGGCAATGATCGGCAAGCCCATTTCGGTGACATTGCGCGGGAACTTGTAATCGCGCATGACTCCGCCGAACTTGGCCAGGATGCCAATCGCTTTGGCGCTGTCGATCGGGCTTCCGCCACCCAGTGCGATGATGCTGTCATAGCCCCCTTCCCTGGCGGTCGCGACGCCGGCTTGAATCGAAGCGACGGTAGGCTCGGGGACGGTGTCGGAGAACACGTCGACGTCTATTGCGTGCTCTGCCAGAACTGCGCTGATACGACCGGCATAACCTAACTCAACCATCATTCGGTCAGTGATGATGAGTGGCTTGTGGCAGCCGAGGCTCGCCAGTACCTGATGGATTTGCTGGCTGGCACCGGCACCGGTTTGCAGGATACGCGGGAGGATGCTATTATAAGTCATGGCTCTATCTCTTTTTCTGGGCATGAGCGCGCCCGCGAGCAGCCTTAGGCTCGTGTTCGCTTGATCGGTAAATCGGCAAGCATGGGGGGCGTATCAAAGGCCCGCCCCTTGACCTGCCTTCAGAATTCAGCTCGGCAGATATTCCTCACTCCAGGATTCGCCGATTGCGCCGGCATCCAGGAGCGACTGAATCTGCGCATCGGTATAGCCGTAGCGAGCCAACACCTTGCGGGTGGAAGCGCCAAACTTCTCAGCGGGTGGCAGCGCTCGAATACGCGCTACCCGTGGGCGAATGGCGTAGGGATCCAGCTGCGTAATCCGATGACCGCTCGGATGGTCGCTGTAGATGCTGAAGGAATAGCTGCCATTCTCTGTACCTGGCAGGCCATCAGCGGTTCGGCTGTACTGGCTGCGCAGTTGGTCGATGTTGTCCGGCACCGCAGCAGCGATGTTGGCGGCCTGCAGACGCTCTTGCAGGAAAGCGCTGCTCATGCGGCCAATGACATTTTGCAGATAGGCAGCGCGATCATGCGCAGACGCCAGGCCAGAGAACTCTTTGATGGCTGCGAATTTGTCCAGTTCTGCCTCGCAGGCATCCAGGTAGATCCAGCCATCCGCCGACTTGTAAAACCGGGAAAGGTCACTGTAGCCAACCACGTCACGCCCGGACGGCTCATTGAATGGCGCTCGACCTGAGTAGTCGTAGCAGAACGGGATCTGTACCAGATTACCCAGTGATGCCAGCGAGGTGCGTGCCCGGTAAGCTTCGCCGGAATGATGCTTGCGATACAGGGCTGTTGCCACGCCCAACGCGGCAGCAAACCCGCACATCACATCGATCGTGCCGACGTGAGCATGTTCTTCCGGCGTTTCCATGCCGCCACCAAAGCGAAGCATGATCCCGGTGGTGGCCTGGATGAGATCGTCATACCCCAGATAATCTGTACGAGGACCGCGACGTGGGCCTCCGAAGCAGTCCAGCTGGCAGAAGATAACGCCGGGGTTCACCGCCTGCAGACTTGCTTCATCGAGACCGAGCGGTGCCAGTTGGCGATCAGGCGCGTTCATGACGATCACGTCAACCTCCCTCACGAGACGATTGAAAACGTCCCGGCCTTCGGACTTATTCAGATCGACCAGAATACTTTCCTTGCCACGTGCCGAAGACATGCCGAATACCACGGTATTCCACGGATCATAATTGGGCACAACAGGGTCGAGTTTGATGACGTCTGCCCCGAAGCGGCCCAGGAACGATGTCGAGTGTGGCCCTGCGATCACGTTCGTCAGGTCGAGAATCTTGACACCTTCCAGCCAACCGGCAGGTTTGTCGCGCTTAGCAGCCGGCAAGGAACGTGCAGCGCGTTCAGACAGAGTTGCCAGCGCTTGCTCGAAGCTAACATCGCGACGCGAAAGAGGCTTGAGCATGGGCTCCGAACACCCCTCCAACCAGGCAATTGGGCCTGGCTGTTTCATGACGCCGAACTCGCGATCATTGACCTCGACGATCAAACCAGCAGTATTCGAGTGCTCGTCATGGAGCCACTCTTGGGTAGATCGGTGTGGCGCGCCGGGGACCCCCCCCTCCCCGAAGATGACTTCCCACTCGGCAGCAGTTTTCGTCAGGAACACTTCTTTCATCCGGGCCGAGATACGTGCAGCCCAATCGGCAGGCAACGGATAAACGCCCAAGGATGCATTGCCGTCCCATTGATCAATCGGCAGGTAGGGGTCATCAACCTTCGGCAAGCCGGCGGCAACCATTTCTTCGTAGATACCCATTGCCTGCAGGCAGCGCTTGGCATGTGCGCGATGCGATGGGCAAACTGCATAAAACTTACGGCCATCGGCACATTCATAAGTGCGGTAGAACGGGTCGAGGAACTCCTGCAGATCTTGATAGCTCAGATTCATCGGCAGGTTCTCTGACCGACGACGCTCGCTCTCCTTCTCACGCAGGGTCTTGTAGCGCAGCGGGTACCCATCGATCTTGATCGAGTTGTACGACAGGCCTTCCATCACCGCTGATGCCAGGGGCACTTCGATCTGATCGCCAACGCCATTCTTTTCACGCGCCTGCAGAGCAAGCACGACAGAAGAAACAGCCAGCATGGTGCCGTACGCTGACGCCAGAGGAAGTGGCGAAAAACTAGGATTGATGCCCATCAGCACGCGGTTTTGACCCATATCGGTGAATACACCGGAGGCCGAAGCGATCACCGACTCGGTAGCACGCCATTGCGCACGCAGTTCGTCATCGCTGGCAAACCCTGGAATCGACAACGTGATCAACTCAGGGCGAGCACGTCGCAGCTCTGCGAAATCAAGACCCAACCTGGACATGACTCCGGGTCGGAAATTTTCGATCACGATATCGGCACGGGAGATGAGTTCGCGAGCTTGCTGCAGCCCATCTGGGGCCTTCAGATCGAGGCGCATGCACAGCTTGTTGCGATTGAGCGTGGCATTTGCCGGGCTGTCCCAGAGCGGCCCATCCAGCGGGTCGATGTGAACGACTGTCGCCCCAAGATCAGCGAGGATCATCGCTACTGCAGGGCCTGCGATGTACTGTCCAAAATCGATGACATTGACGCCTTGCAAAGGCAATTGATTGGTTTGCTGCATGAGGATAACCCTAGGTAGCTCGGGCCGACGAGTTTCGCCGGCGCGGTTATTGTTGTTATTGAGGCCTCGTATTAACCGGTCACCTGGACGACTGCACCATCCAAGGGCTTGCGATGTGTTGCTACTTTCAGAAATTCGAAGGCAACGCGAAAGCAATAAAAAATGGCCCTAAGGGGCCATTTTTTTTATTGCTATGGTGCTTTGCTTATTGCTGGGGGGGTGTTCACCCTCTTCCACGCAGGACTCCACCTTGAAAGACTGTGCTTCTTCGCACAGCCACTGAGCAAAAGCCGCCGCATCGGGATTGACCATGCTGTGGGCCGAATAAACCAGGTAAAACGCTTCCTTGGTCGGCACATGACAGCCCAGGGGCGCGACGAGTCTGCCTTCGTCTAACAAGTGTTTGACCAGCGAGGAGCGCGCCAACGCGACGCCTTGACCCAGCTCAGCCATCGCCAATGCCGAAATTAGGGTGTCGAACTGCATTCCTTGAGATGAGTCAACGCACTCTGCGTTGTTCTTCTGAAGCCAATAGCCCCACCCTTCTTCGTAGCCCAGCACGTGCAGCAACGGGTGCTTCGCAAGATCCAGGGGGCGCTGCAACGGACATTCCCCGGTAATCAATGCCGGTGAACAAACGGGCACCAGAGTGTCCCACGTCAGCCGCTCGGCCTTCATGCCAGGCCAGCGCCCTTGCCCGTACCTTATTTCGAGATCGGCATCGAACTCTGTTTCATCTACCCAGATATTACTCGCGACTCGAATGTTCGCATCTGGATGCTTCACTCGAAACCGGGATAATCGGGGTGCTATCCAGTGCGTGAAGAATACCAAGCTGCTACGGATGCTGAGTGCGCTTCGATGACCTTGCCCGAAGATCTCATCGGTCGATGCGGCAAGGCGCTCAACCGACTCTCTCACTACTGGAAAGTAGGATTTACCCGCCTCGGTGAGCTCAAGCCCGCGTGGCAGACGCTTGAAAAGCGCTACCCCTAACTGGGACTCCAGGGCCTTTACCTGTTGACTGATTGCCGCTTGCGTAAGACTGAGCTCTTCAGCGGCATGCGTGAAATTAAGCAATCGAGCGGAAGCCTCGAATGCTCGAAGCCAGTTCAGGGGCGGCAAACGTTTTTTCATGACCCATCCAACGCTAGGCTTATCGGGAATCGAATCGCTCAATGGTTGACATTAGAGACGATCAGTCTAAATTACAACGTATGAATAGCTCCCAACCTACCACTCGAAGAGGCCGGCCGCCCAAAGTCGCGCGTGAGCATGGCGAAACGCTCGAACTCTTGCTGCGCTGTGGCATGGAAATCCTCACCGAACAGGGCTTTGCCGCCACCGGCATCGATACCGTGCTCAAACGTGTCCAGGTGCCCAAGGGCTCTTTCTATCACTACTTCGACAGCAAAGAAGCATTCGGCCAAGCGGTACTTCAGCGCTATGCCGACTATTTCGCTCGCAAGCTCGATCGCAGCTTTGGCGACCAGAGTGTGTTGCCGCTGCGAAGGCTGTCAAACTTCGTAGAAGAAGCGAAACGGGGGATGGCCAAGTACCAGTTTCGCAGAGGCTGCCTGGTCGGCAACCTTGGCCAAGAGGTAATGGTGCTACCCGACAGCTTCCGCGAACAGCTGGAACTGACACTGCAGGACTGGGAGCAGCGTTTATCTGCATGCCTGGAGGAAGCGGTGAAGCTGGGCGAGGTGTCTTGCGAGCATGATTGCAAAACCCTCGCAGCCTACTTCTGGGTGGGTTGGGAGGGTGCCGTACTTCGTGCACGACTGACCCAACATGTCCGCCCCATGGACATTTTTTTCCAAGGTTTTCTGGCAGGAATCACGCGGTGATTCCTTTTGGACAATTTAAAGACAACCAGTCTAAATTAGGGCAAGCCATGTTCAACGCAATTCTGATCGAAAAGCTGGAAGATAAGCACTCAGCCCGACTCACCGAGCTGCAGAATGACCAACTACCCGCCGGGAACGTGACGGTGAAGGTGGCCTACAGCACCTTGAACTACAAAGATGCGCTCGCACTCACCGGCAAAGGGCCGGTTGTTCGCCAGTTCCCAATGGTCCCGGGGATCGACCTCGCGGGCACGGTCGAGGCGAGTGACGATCCGCGATACCAGCCTGGCGATCGCGTATTGCTCAATGGCTGGGGAGTGGGTGAAAGCCACTGGGGCGGGCTGGCACAAAAGGCGAGATTGAACGGCGACTGGTTGATCCCCCACCCTAGGCGCCTGAACGAGCGCCAAACCATGGCCATCGGCACTGCTGGATACACCGCCATGCTGTGCCTGATGGCCCTGGAACGCCACGGATTGAAACCCTCCCATGGGCCAGTGCTGGTCACAGGCGCAACAGGCGGCGTCGGTAGCTGTGCCATCAGCCTTCTGGCCGGTGCCGGGTATACCGTCACTGCAGCCACAGGAAAATCCAGCGAAGAGGCTTATCTGAAAAGCCTGGGGGCAACGACCATCATTGATCGGGCCGAGCTTTCAGCCCCGGGACGTCCGTTGGCAAAAGAAAAATGGGCGGCAGTTATCGACTCCGTCGGCAGCCATACGCTGGCCAATGCATGCGCGAACACAATGTCTGATGGTTTGGTAGCTGCTTGCGGATTGGCCCAAGGGATGGATTTTCCGGCAACCGTTGCGCCTTTTATTCTCCGCGGGGTAAGCCTGCTCGGCATCAACAGCGTTACACAGCCTTTTGAGCGGCGAGTCGAAGCTTGGGACAGGCTGTCGAACCAGTTGGACCTCGGCGCATTGTCGCTGATGACGAAAGACATCACCCTTGGGGGCGCGATTGCAGCAGCTGCTGACCTGATGGATGGAAAGATCCGTGGCCGGCTGATTGTCGACGTAAACGGCTAAGATGGTCGCCTGATACCTGGATAGCAGCCCTGATCCACTTTGATCCTGGGCTGCTTGGCAAACCTCTCTCAACCAGGTCATTGAAGTCCTGTAAACTCCCAGAATCGAAGAACGCCCATCAAGTACTAAACCAGGTAGCTGAGTGCACTCCTCCAAGGGCAGCTTTGGGTCGAAAACGGCCATTCAAGATTCACCTGTCCAAGCATCTAACCGTCAATCCATAGAGCTAAACGGATCTGAGCAACCCTACTCCCGGATTCTGATGTGGAATCAGCATGGGAATACAATCGACAGCTTGGTGGGGCAAAAAGTGGGGCAAAATTGCTGACCAGCTAAAATCGATCAGGCATAAGAAATCCAGCCTCCGTTAAGTGACTGGATTCTTTGGAGTTTTTTGGTCGGGACGGAGTGATTCGAACACTCGACCCCTTGCACCCCATGCAAGGGGCGGGTCCCAGAGAATAGAGTTCGACGCATTTTTCGATCAGCCGGTACAACGGGTCCGAAGGCTCCACACCAAAGCGCTGTCGAGCTACACGGCCGACAGTCCAGCCAGCTTCAGCTTGTTCAAAGCAGGCATGAGGCTTCCCCGGGCGACCAATTTGAATAGATACAGCGGCCCGCGAAGGACGGACGCAGCTTAATCCCACGAGGCCCTTGTCGCACTGCCCAGGCAACCAATCATCCAGGCAACCTCCTAGTGAGTCGGGTCTGACGTACACTAAAAGCCGCCGACGACCATCCCGATCCGTGTCAGAAATCGCCATTCTCGATCGCGCATGCAGCTGGGGGTATCGAGGGTATTTTCGGGGGTACATTTCTGTTTTTTACACCCGAAAAACCCGCGTTAGAGCCCTGTCCAAATGTTCTTCGGCAGCGACGAAAAGATGTAAGAACTACAACGTGGGCGCATTCGAGCGGAGCCAGTTGACGCAAGCTCATGGCAAATCACTAGGTATTTAACTGCTCGAATTCTGGTTCCTGGCCTGCAGCCCTGACTCTGAACGTGCTTTGACAACTATTTCTCGTCGTCTGCAAATGGGGTATTCCAGATCACCAGCTCGAGTGCGGCAGCGATCTGGATGCGATGGTCGCCAAACGGAATAGGCAGCAAGTCCTGGGCGCGCTCCAGCCGGCGCAGCAAGGTATTGCGATGGGTACCCAGCACCTCGGCGGTCTGGGTGATGTTGCAGCCATTAGCCAGGAAGGCGTGCAACGAATGCTGAAGAACCGTGGGCTCGGTCGCCAAGCGCCCCAGCGTGCTCAAGACGAACTGCCTGGCCGCGCGGGCATCCTGGGTCATCAGCGACACCATTCTCACCTGGTCAATCGTGGCAACGGCGGGTGAACCCGCCAAACGGCCCATCAACCGCTGGGTGGTCAAGGCTTCCAGGTGCGAGCGCCGGAAGCCATTCATCCCCGCGCCCGCCGAACCGATTGCCGCGCGTATCTTCGGAAATTGCCGGGCGACGTCCTGCAGCAGGTTCAGGTCCAGCGGCTTTACCGCATTGCTCCAGGCCCACAGGGTCGCAGGGCCCGCGAACACAATCAGCGGCGCTACCGTGCCCGTGAGCTGCGCCAGGGCACGCGCCATGTCTTCCAGGGGGCGAATCTCGGCGTCCGGGGTTTCGCTCCAGACGAGGCAGGCATGGTGTCTCTGCGCCAGGCTGTAGCCCAGTCGCCTGCCGAACTGCTCGGCGTCCACATCCCTGCCATCGAGCAGCCGGCTGACCAGGCTGCGTTTATCGACAGGATCGTCATGGGCCTGGGCGCTCTTTTCTTCAAGGATGATCTGCGTCACCACACGCATGTTGCTGTCGATGAATTCCGAGATCGACCGCGACGAGACCTCCAGGAATTCCTCGAGCACCACGGGATCCTGCGTCAGGCTGAAGGCCATCTTCATCCACAGGTCCCAGGCTGCGTTCTGTGTCGACCGTGCAACATTCATCAGCAGTTCGGACAACCCCCTGCGGGCGAGCTCCCTGGCCGTGTCCACCATGTCAGCGGAGACGTAGGGCTCCACCGGCTCTCCAGGACGCTGCAGGTTGGCATTGGCCCAGTGCAGCAACTCTGCCCGGTTGGCGCGCCGGCACGCTGCGAGGATAACCGGGTCCTCCAGCAACTTGGCATCCTCGGGTGAAGAGAACAGTGACTGATTCAGGCGCTCGATCCACTCGGGTGGCAGCGCCTGAGCAAGTTCGGCGCCTTTGCGCATGAGCTCGCGAACGGCTTCCGAGGGGCGTGGCCAGGGCAATGGCGTGCTGGTCATGGGCAGTGCAAATCACTCAAAAATCGTCTGGAAAGTGGTGCAGTTCGTACCTTGGCGCAAGGTCAGTGGAAACCTAGCATGAATGCACTGCCTGAACAAAAAATACAAGGAGGCACCGTGACGCTCCATGTCCTTTTTTTGGGTTTAGCGCAGTGGCAAGCGGGCCTGTTTCCTGATGCCCCTCGATTGAGCGTCGACCCGCTTCCGCCAACCGTTCCTTTCAATCTGGAGTGTTCTCAATGTCAGCCGCTCGCGACTCCATGCCAAGCCTGCCCGTGGTAACCCGCTCGACTTCCGCGCAAGAGATTGCGCTGCTGAACGACCAGGCAGGTGCGGTCATCATCCGCAACTTCATGACCCCAGAACAAGTCGTACGGATCAACAACGAACTCGACGCCCCCCTGGCCGCGCTCGATGCCGGCTCCAGGCACGAGCACGAGCTGATCGCCGAGTTCCATGGCCATCAGACCAAACGGCTTACCAACCTCGTCACCCACAGCAAGACCTTTCGCGAGGAAATCCTAGATGACGACCTCTTTCACGAACTGGGGAACGTGCTCTACGCCCCGGAGTGCGGTGACTGGTGGCTGACCACGGCCCAGTTGATCGAGATCGGCCCAGGCAACAAAGCGCAAATGCTGCACCGTGACATGATGCAGTACCATCCGTTCGTGGCCATGAACAAACATGCGCCACGCGCCATCACCAACCTGATGCTGGCGCTGACCGATTTCACCGAGGAAAACGGCGCCACGCGTTTGATTCCGGGGAGCCAGGACTGGGATGACTTCGACGATGTCGGAACCCCAGAGATGACGATTCCAGCCCTGCTAAAAGCCGGGGATGCCGTGCTGTTCGGCGGCAAGGTCGTTCACGGTGGCGGGGCCAACGTGACCGCCGACCATTACCGTCGCGGTCTGACCATCCCGATGCAGGCTTCGATCATCACGCCTGAAGAAGCCTACCCGTTGATCGTGCCGCTCGAGCTGGTGCGCACGCTTTCTCCACGGGTTCAGAAGATCCTCGGTTTCCGCTCCCAATACCCCAATGGCAGCCCTGGCCTCTGGCAGCATAACTACGCAGACCTGGCGGATTACCTTCAGCTCTAGCGTCCAGCGTTGACTTGGCTGGGCCTGAAGGTGCCACGACCACCCAAACGCCCAGGCAAGGAAACAGGCAAGGCATCGGTTTGCGATGCCTGGCCTCTGAGCGAGTGGCCGGCCCTTCACTCCTGGTAGGGCATTACCCCACGGCGTGAAAACAAGACAGGTACACCCTCGGCGTTGAACAACGCCGCCGTCAGTGAAAGGCCATCAGCGGTCTGCGTTTCCTGAAAACTGTGCCCGCCATCGCTGCTCTGCACGCTCAGCCCATCCAGCCCGACCGCCAACACACGAGAGCCCGCTACCGCTACGCTAGTGAAAGAGCCCTTGCTTTGCGTTGGCACTCGGCGAAAGCCCTTGCCGTCCGCTGAACCCTGCAACAGGGTGCCGCGCTGGCCACCCAGTAGCAGACGCCCATCGGCCAGTACCGCGCCAGACCACAGGGTGCCTTCGTAGCCGGTATCCAGGTAATGCCAGTTCTTCCCCTGGTCTTCGGAATGCAGCACCCGCCCATGCTCGGCGGTGGCGTACAGCGTGCCGCGGCTGTCGGTAAACAACCCCATCAGGTTGAGGTCGGCCCGTTTGGCCTCGGGCGGCGCTTGCACCGCCTGCTCAGCCCACGTCAGCCCCCCATCCTCGGTCGTTAGCACCAACGACCAGAGGCCTACCGCAACACCCTGCCGGGTATTGAAGAAGTGCACCGCGAACAGTGGCCGGTCTTCTTCGGTGACCAGTCGCTGGACCTGCCAGGACTCCCCGCCATCGGTGGTGGCCAGGATCGCGCCCCAGTGGCCAACCGCCCAGCCGCGTTTGGCATCCACGAAAGACACGCCCGTCAATGGCGTGGACAACGGTACCGACCTCGCCTGGCGCCACTGCATGCCTTGATCGTCGGATAACAGCACGACACCGTGGTCGCCCACGGCCACCATGCGCGCCCCCGCCCAACCGGCGGCCAGCATGGTGGCCTGCGTGGCATGGCTCGCCTGTACGGCCGGTACGGCCTGCAACGGCGCGGCCTGAATAGACATCAGCGGCACTGCTGCTGCGAGCAAGGCTGCGGTGAATGAAACCCTGAACTTCATGCTTCTCTCCTCAGTGCACCAGCGCGCCGATCATGCGCAAGGGGCGCTTACGTGGGAATACCCGCTCCAGCCACACGGCGAAGGCCGGCAGCACGGTCATGGCCATGACCATGTTGACGATGAACATGAAGGCCAGCAGCTTGCCCATGTCGGCCTGGAACTTGAGTTCCGAGAAGGCCCAGGTGGCCACGCCCACGGCCAGGGTGATGGCGGTGAAAATAGTGGCGACACCCACTTCGAGCAGCGCGTATTCCACGGCCTTGGTAATCGACTGCCCATGAGCCAGGTGCAGTTGCAGACGGTTGTAGATGTAGAAGGCGTAATCGACGCCAATGCCCACCGCCAGCACCATCACCGGCAAGGTGGCGATGGTCAGTCCGATCTGCAGCTCCTTCATGAACCAGTAGCCAATGAAGGTGCCGATGGTCAGCGGCAGGCAACACACCAGGACTGCCCGCAAGTCGCGATACACCACGAACACCAGCAATGCGATGGCGGCATAGACGTAAAGCAGCATGGGTGTTTCGCTTTTTTCCACTTCTTCGTTGATGGCTGCCAGCACCCCGGCGTTGCCCGAAGCGAGGCGCACCGAGATGCCTGGCAGGGGGTACTCGCTGCGGAATGCCTTGGCGGCATCCACTACCCGGTTGATCGTGGTGGCTTTGTGATCGGCCAGGTACAGGTGCACTGCGGACATGCTGCAGTCGGTGCGCATCAGCCCGGGCGTGCGCGCAACCTCGGTAGCCAGGGCGGCGTAGTTCATCGGGTCAATGGGCACCGCTGCCATCTTCGGGTTGCCTTCGTTGTAGCCCTCATTGAACTGGCGCATGTTGCTGGAGAACGACGCTACCGACAGGACACCGGGCACCCCCTGCATAGCCCACACGAAGCGATCCTGGTACTGGCCTAGGGCAACATCCTCGCAGGCCACCTGGCTGTCTTCGCCAGAGGGCTCCTTGTTGATTTCGAACACCACGCTGAGCCAGTCCAGGCCAATGTCGTAGTTGCCGGCGATGGAGACCGCATCGCGATTGAAGCGGGCGTCCTCGCGCAATTCCGGCGCGCCCGCCTGCAGCGTGCCAACGACACGGTCATGGCTTTGCCAGATCGCCACCAGGAATACCACCAAGGCAACGCCAAGCACCCATTGTGCCCTGCGCGGCTCGGCGAGCCGGGCCATGCCACGCAGCCAGCGGGTCCGGCGCTGCCGGGAGGCTTCCTGGGCAGCGGCGTACTTGTCATCGACACGCAGTAACGACGCCATCAACGGCAACATCACCAGGTTGGTGATGATCTTGTAGGCCACGCCAAGCGAGGCCGTGATCGCCAGCTCCCGCACCATCGGGATCGGGATCAACAGCAGCGTCACGAAGGAAACCAGCGCGGTCACCAGCGCCAGCGTCCCGGGGATCAGCAACCCCGTGAAGCTCGAACGCGCCGCCGCTTCGGCGCTCTTGCCGATGGCGATCTCGCGGACGATGAAGTTGATTTGTTGCACGCCATGGGACACCCCGATGGCGAATACCAGGAAGGGCACCAGCACCGCCAACGGGTCGAGCCCGTACCCCAACAGGCGCAGGCTACCGAACTGCCACACCAGAGAGGCCAATGAACAGACCAGCGCCAGCAGCGTGAAGCGCAGCGAGTGGCAATACCAGTACACCGCCCCCGCCGTCAGCAGCAACGCCAGCAGACAGAACTCCAGCACGGCTGAAGCCCCGTCAGCAATATCACCGATCTGCTTGGCGAAACCGATGATCTGGATTTCGAAATCGCCATCCTCGAATTGCTGGCGGATCTCTTTCTCCAGCCTGTGGTTGAACGCCACATAGTCAAGGTGCGCGCCATTGGTGTCGTATTCGTTGAGTTCCACCGTGATCATCGCACTGCTCTGATCCCGGGAAACCAGCGTGCCGATGAAACCACCCTGGGCGGTGGAGCTGGCGATCGTCGCGATGACCTGGTCATCCAGGTGCTCGGGCGAAACCGTTCCTGGTACCAGTGGGTCAGCGCGAAAACCTTCTTCGGTGATTTCGTTGACGAAGGCATTGGGCGTCCACAACGAACGCACGCTGCTGCGGGAAACCCCCGGGAGGAAGGTCACCGCCTGGGTGACGTCATACAGCCGTTTCAGGCCCGGGGCGCTCCAGATATCGCCCTGTCGGGCCTTGACCACGATGGTCAGCCGGTTCGCTCCCAGCAGGTCGTTGCGGTAGGCCTCGAATGTCTTGATGTATTCGTGGCCTACCGGCAATTGCTTTTCGAAGCCTGCATCCATACGCAGTTGCACGGCGAACCAGCCCATGATCAGCGTGAACACCGCCAGGGTCGCCAGCACCAGACGACGATGCCCGAACAACACACCCTCGACACGTGACAGCAGGCCAGGTGCCGGAGCTTCGGATAACTTTACAGAACCGTTCACGGCGGGCCTCACAAGGTGCGGGAAATCGCAACGCCGACATAGTCGCGGTCACGATAAAGCTGGTCGTAGGGCGTGTCGCCGCCCATAAACTTTGCGTAGTTGAGGGAGATCTGCCAACTGGCCGGGTTTCGCACGAAGTTCAGATACAGGTTCATGCTGCTCGCGTCCTCGGTGAAGGTCGCACTCAGGTTCGGCGTCCTGCCCCCTAGCGAGCGCGAATAGAATACACCTGGCGTGACCTGCCAGCCCGGCAGCAAGGTGCCGTCATAGGTCAGGCTGAAGTCCAGGTTGATGCCAGAGGACGTCTTGTCGCCACGGGGCTTGGGCGCTGTCGCAGGGTCCAACTGCCAGGTATTGAGCCCCGCAGCGAGTGGCTCGCCATTGACCTCGTCATGCAGCCCTGGGTATTTGATGACCACAAGCTCGGACAACAAGGTGCCCGTGCTGGCTCCGGTGAAGTCGAGCAGCGTCGGGGAGTTGGAAGGCGTGAAGCTGTACAGGCCGGTGAGGTGCCACTGGAACTTCTTTTCGTCCTTCCAGCATTTGCCGCCATTGCTGGAGCACAGGTCGATGACCGGGTTGAGCATGACCGAGTCCTTCGGCCGGTACGAAAGCTCCGTACCGACGGCCCAGTCACCGATCGGCATGTTGGCACTGATGCCATACATCATTCGGTCTTCCTGGTATTCCCAGGTGGGGGCAGCGGCGAAGGTGTCCGGGTCAAGAATGGCGACGCGCAATGACGGCAACTTGTCGTGATAACGCATCACGTAGAAGCCGTAGTTTATGTCGCTGTCCTCCGGTTGCCAGCGCAGCGAAAGGCCCCACTGGCCGCTGTCGCGGGCGTCCTTCTCGGAGAACCCGTAGTCCCCCCTGCCCTCGCCCAGCGCGTTGTTGGTGGACCAGTAGCTGCCCACCGGCGGCAACTCGCTCTTGTTCCAGCGGAACTGATAGTAGGTCTCGACGTTAACACCCGAGCCAAGGCCCGAAGCGACACTGAGCATCGGCGCGGGCAGCACGGCCTCCTTGAGCTGCACGCCGGGGCGCGCCAAGGCCTGGTAGTCGTAGGCGTTGGTGTTGTTGATGCCACCGGCCACGAACAGGCTTTCGCCCCAGTTGATCACCTGGTTGCCCAGGCGCGCACGGACCCGCTGCCCGCCCATGTCGAAGCCTTTGCTCACCCACAGGTCCAGCAGGCGAGCCTTGAAGGCGAGGTCGTCGCGGGCGTCGTCACTCAGCCCGTTGCTGCCGACGCTCTCTGGGGTGTTGAACGACAGCGTGCCGGTGGTATCGGTGGCAGCGAAGTCGCGGATCCAGGTCCCGCGCGCCATGAAGGTGAATTCCTCGGGCATCTTCAGCAACAGCTCATGGGTACCCTTGAGGTAGTTGGTGAACATGTCGCCGCGGTCGTAGTTCAGGTCGCCCTGGTCCGCCACGCCGGAACTCTGCGCCAGGCAGCCGGAGGGCACGTTGTGCCCGGTCGGCCCCTGGTTGATCAGGTTGCAGGCCCGTGACTCGGTACGCAGGCCCATGCCTGCGGTGATCGTGGAGTCGAAGGAGCCATTGAGGGTTTCGGTTTCAAATGTGAACCCCATTGCCAGTGGGGTTGCGCACACGATGACAAGGCCTGATGCTTTCGTAATTATTTTTTTCATGTGGGCTCTCGATCTGGCGTCGGTTTAGCGCTCGCTGATGGCTCGCAGGTTGTCGGAGGTGAAGAAGTCGCGTTTCAGGCGAGGGTTGCCACTGTCTTCGGTGAGCCAGCGAATATCGTTCTTGCCCGCGCCGATCGAGGTCATGTCGAACAGGTAACGATGATCGGCGAGGTTGTACTGGACCTGGGCCTGCACGTCGCACGCGCCGATCTCGTAGACGGGGATCGAGAACCCTTCACGCACCTTCCAAATCTGCCCTTGCTTGTCATAGTCAACGGCCAGCAACGGGTTCCAGCTGTCCTCGTCGATGTAGAACAGGCGCTTGGGTGCCTGGTGGCGCATGCCCTGGCGAACATTGGCCTCGACGACCCAGACACGATGCAGTTCGTAGCGGCGCGACTGTGGCGCGATGGAATCGTCGCCAGCGAAGCTTTCCACCTTGGCTGCGGTGTCATAGGCGCCAAAGGCGTTGTACGGCACCAGCAGCTCCTGCTTGCCGATCAGTTTCCAATCGAAGCGGTCCATGGCTCCGAAGAACACGTTCGCCTCATCGACGGTGTACTGGTTGTCCAGCCCGATCTGCGGAGCGTCGTAGGAATACGATGGCATGCGCCTCACCCGACGCTGGCCGGGGAAATAGTAGAAGGTGCTGGCCTGCTCGCCTGCTACAGTCGTCTGCACACCAGCCTGGCCGGCCAGCGCCGCTGGCTCCCGGTAACTGGAGAACGTGGCGTTTTCCAAGCGGCCAATGGACGAAAAAAGTGCACTGCCTTTCTTTCCCCAGGGCGTAAAGAAAAAGGTGTCTGACGACTGACGTAACCACTCCCCGCCCTTGCGCGGTGAAATGCCTGAAATGCTTTTGGGAATTTCGACACCAAGGCCGCGATAGCGCATCTTCATGTTCCACATCACCTCTGCGCCGGTACTGGGCAGAGGGAACGGGATGCCTGGCACATGGGCGTCCTCGAGGGCAACCCCTGTGGAGTCGAGCTTGGCGAAGCCAATGTTCTGCCGCGTGTTATCCGCCACGAAGTCCGGTACGCCACAGGTGCGGCGGGTCGGGTAGACGTCCATGCGATAGCCCGGAATCTTCTTGAACAGTTCGAGCTGGCCGGGGGACAGCTTGCTCGTATACTGCGTCACGCTGTTCGAGTCGATGCTGTAGAGGGGTTTGTCATCCTTGAACTTCCAGTGGTCCCCCCGCACCTGGCCATAGCTCCAGCCCCCCCCTTGCGGCCCCGGAGCAGTCCAGGCCGGAATATCCCCGCTTGAACTAGCGGCCACCTCACCGCCCAGTGGCGTCAGCTTCGAACCCAGCTCCCCCGCCCCCTGGGGTGCGGCCTGTACCGAGCACATCGCGGTCGATACCGCGAGGGTGACCAGCAGATGCCTGAAAATACAGCGGGCGGACATGTCGTCTTTCTGCCCTGTAGATACTTCTTTCATTGGAGGCTCCTCGAACAAAGGGCCTGGACCGGCTACCCGACCATCCACACGGAAATGGGCACCTATCGCAGGCTGATCATTTGACATAATCAATTGACCATGTCAAATGATCAGAAAGCAATCCATATGCCAGAAGTCTCGTGGAATGATTAAGTTAGATAAATCAGGTGTTTAGTCGACAGTGGCGATCTATGTTCATCAGATGCCTGCACCTTAATGGGAAGTAAAGAAACATGTGTTACCAGCGCATGCCCAACCATGATGCATTGCTAGTTATACTTACCCATCGCAAGCTGCCGTTTACTTTGAGCAAGCCTTAAATATTTCCATTGAAAACCCAATCATGGAAATGAATCAATTACCCATAAAAAAACCGCCCCTGGAGGCGGTAAAGAAGCGGGCCTATGGCCCGACATGGAGTTACTTCGAATCAAGAAATTGGCGGCATAACGGCGCACCTGCGCCGCTCAATTCAACGAGCATTGAGTAACGCCTCAACTGGGGCACTTCTAGAACGCTGAAGTGCACCATAGGCATAGAACGATTGCACAATCGAGTACGACCAAGTCAAGAAAGCAAAGGTCATGAATACCATCTTTGAGTCGTCACCCGGAATCGGAAAGAAGTCATACCGGAATGCTATCGTTAGCCCCGCCACACCGCCCAAGGTGGTAGCCAGCGCATGCAGAAGCTCTCTGGCACAAACCAGTCGCCAAATGAAATAGGCCAGGTACGCTGTGTACGCCAGCCACATCACCATATAAAAATAAGGCAGGAACTGCTTGAATGAACTCGACATGAAGTAAATGGCTGCAACCGTAAAGCCAGCCAGGAACAACACAATGTCATTCACCGGGGACGGTTTGTAATCGTGCGTTACCGCCATCAAGCCAAGCGTTGCAATAACAGGAATTCCAACGCCCCGGGAAAAAGCATCGAGGAATATGGCAACGTTATAATTTTCCAGCCAGCCCGTAACGAGGAAGATCGCGAAATTCGTCGCGGATATCCCGACAATCAAAAACTCTCCGCCGAGCAGATAATTTCTTCGCCCGAGGAATGCCGCCCCATAATACAGACCACAGATGATTAGCAATATACATGAGCCCAGGATACTCACTTCTATCAGTTCCACGAGAACAGCCTCTCTCAATCTGAGGATCGACATCACACTGCACGTCGAAATCGGCAGCCAATCGGACGACTATTGCAAACCCGATCAGCGGGGAAATACGGGCTGAATTATTTGACCTGCACCGGCAACTAAAGTTATACGAGCAGGTCAGCATGGCCGTGATTAGTCGACCAGAGACCTCAGGTCGCTGTCGATTTTATTCAGCGTTTCCTGAGAAATAAACCCGCCAGAATATTTCGCCGCCGTCACTAAGGCAAAGCCACGGGCCATGCCAATTTGTGGGTGTTTACCGATACCGGGCAGGTGCTTTTCAAGGATCTGGCTCGTAGTGCTGTTATCCAGCAGCTCGCCAACTTTTGAGTCGATTGAGAACGCCATGGTGTCATCTCCTTGGTTGCGCCCAAAAGGGCAGAAATTCAATACGCAGCAGGCTGTGCAAACTCAGGGGCTCAGAAGCCTTTTCCCGCCTCGGAAAACGCAGGCATGCCCAAGAGCTCTTGTGGGTCTCGCATCTGGCCATCAATTTCCACCCAGCCCAGCAGCGTGGAGCTCACACTCCAGCCCAGCAGGCGTTGCATTTCTGCGGGGAGCTGGCGAACCCGTTCAATGGGAATGGAAAGGAAGTGATTTTCTTCGAGGCGCAGGATGGCCAAGTCGTAGGCCATGGTCAGACCAGTACGAGGAGACGCTGTGGTATTGGCGCCACCGCCGTGATAGACCGACCCCAGCCACAACAGCGCAGAGCCTGCTTTCATCTCGGCGGCGATGGTTTCTTCCTGGGTCGGCCCGCGCTCGTCATCCCATTGATGACTGCCTGGAATAACGCGCGTGGCACCGTTCTCTTCGGTGAAGTCCGAGATGGCCAGCATGATCTGCAGGCGGGCCTCGCGCCCGAACTGGGGATGTCGCCACAGCGAGGTGGCATCGTCGCGGTGCAGGGGCTGGAGGCCTTGGCCCGGGCCGATCTGAATGGCCTGGGTAATGCTGAGTTGAATGTCAGGTGCCATCTCGATGCGGTCGCTGCCCACCCAGACATGGGTCGGTGTCTGCAAGATCTGCCTGGCCGCGCCGATGAACAACGGGTTTAGTGCCACCTCCACCGCTGTATCGCTTCGCCCGATGATACGACCGATACGACGGGTCTGCATGCCTGCGAAATAGGGGTCTTCTCCGCAGGGCGTGACATTCAAGTAGGTGTCCAGCTCTTCGGTGAGGCACTTGAGCGTCTCTGGCGAGACGAAATTAGCAATGATGACCCCGCCGTCACGCCGAATGATTTCCACCACTTGTTCCACCGACGCATCACTGCTGACCGTCGAGAGTTTTTGTGTATCCATCTGCCTTCTACCTGTCCGGTTTTTCATTGTTCTATCCAGCGAGCCCAGGCAACCGCCTCGTCCCACCGGCGCAACCACCACAGCAACCTTTTATGCCGCTGCCGAAGCCCGTAATGATCTGCTCGGCATTGCCATGATTATTGAATATAGTCATTTGATCAAGTCATTTGATCTGATTTTTTTTACAACCTCGCCACTGCCCCGGCCTCGGTGAGGTACGGCAGTCAGCATCTGCCTCTGGGCAATGGCCACAAACCGACGGCAAGACCGCAGACGGAAAGGGTTGCATCGACTCATCTCATGGATTGGGCCATGACTTTGCGATAGCATTCGTCACCGCCGACGCCGGACCCGGCGGTTGGCGCAAGGCCAAAAGGGGAGAACGCTGAATGGCTCGGATAGGCGCGGAAGAACGCAGACAGGATTTCATTGAAGCGACCATCAAGGTGATCGCAGAACACGGCATAGCCAACGCCACGACGCGGCGCATTGCTGCAGCGGCAGATTCGCCGCTGGCCTCGCTGCATTACGTTTTTCACACCAAGGAAGACTTGTTCTATGCGGTCTACGAGTCCTTGATCAACATGCCGCAGCAATCGCTGCAGGCTCCGGCAAACGCTCTCCCCGCCGAATCGGTAGGGGAAATGCTGCGCCAGTTGGTCAAGTGGTTCATCGCACACCCCGAACGGGCCATAACCCAGTTCGAGCTGTTCTTCTGGAACCTGCGCAATGACCCGGAAATGGCAGCGAAGATCTATACCGTTTCCATCGAAGCCACCCGACAGGCCATCCAGAAGGCGACCGGCGATGCGCTGGATCAGGCCGCACTCACCACAGTCAGTCGGCTGCTCATCAACCTTTTCGATGGTTTGCTTCTCTCCTGGACCGCCCACGGCAACCTCGAACGCCTGGAGGCTGAGACAGAAACGGCTTGCCAGGCGGTTAAGCTGCTGGTGGCCAGCTACTGAGACGTCATTCAGATTGCCGTGGTCCGGTGTGACACGGCAATCCGGTATCCATAGGGTCTGACAGACAAACGGACTGTCGCCTCTTCCCACCCAAACCCACATACCGCCCTGTCATAACGACGCCAAAACCTGGAGTCGTCCGACGCGTAATAACCCCTACCCCAATCCCACCAGGTTCAAATCGTCCCAAAAAAATAGCTTCTCGGTGCATTTTGCACCTTGCCCCAGGTAATCTGTCGCCTCATCATGGTCAAATGATCAAGTCAAAAGATCAGTCCTAAAAAACAATAATGGGAAGCCCTATGTCCTCGCACACTGCTCTTCCGGTTGAGCCACTCGATATATTGATCATGGGAGCCGGTGTGTCTGGCATCGGCGCGGCGGCCTATTTGCGACGCCATCAGCCTCACAAGACCTTCACGATTCTCGAGTCTCGTGAGCGAATGGGCGGCACCTGGGACCTGTTCCGCTATCCCGGCATCCGCTCGGACTCCGACCTGTACACCTTCGGCTTCGACTTCAAGCCCTGGACCAAGGCGAAATCCCTGGCGGACGCCGCAGACATTCTCGAGTACCTGCGTGAAGCGATCGACGAGCATGAGCTGGAGTCCTTGATCCAGTACAAGCAGAAAGTCATCTCGGCGAACTGGCAAACGGACAAGGGCTTGTGGGCGGTGCGGGTGGAGGACGGTCACCTGGGGCAGGCCCGCACAATCGAATGTCGCTGGCTGTTCAGCGCGGGCGGCTATTACAGGTACGACCAAGGATTCAGTCCCCGCTTCGAGGGAGCCGAACAGTTCAAGGGGCAGATCGTTCATCCGCAACACTGGCCAGAGAACCTGGATTACACGGGCAAACGTGTCGTAGTGATCGGCAGCGGCGCGACGGCAGTGACCCTGATTCCGGCGATGGCGGACAAAGTTGCCAGCATCACCATGCTGCAGCGTACGCCCTCCTACATCATCAACCAACCAGCCAATGATGCGATTGCGGCGTTTCTGCGCAAGGTCCTGCCCGAGCAAACCGCTTACTCTCTGACACGCTACAAGAACGCCAGGATCACCCTGGCCTTCTGGGCCTTCTGCCAGCGCTTCCCCAAGCTTTCCCGCAAACTGCTGCTGTGGCTGACGCGCAAGGAGCTGCCGAAAGGCTACCCGGTCGACGTCCATTTCAATCCGCCCTACAACCCTTGGGACCAGCGCTTGTGCACGGTACCTGAAGGCGATCTGTTCAAGGCGATCAGCGCGGGTAAGGCCGACATCGTCACCGACCATATCGAGCGGTTCACCGAATCCGGCCTGTTGCTGAAATCCGGCAAGGCGTTGGAAGCTGACATCGTAATTACCGCCACGGGGCTGAATGTGCAGATGTTCGGGGGGATCAGTCTGTACAAGGACGATAAGCCAGTGGTGCTGAGCGACACTCTCGCCTACAAAGGAACTATGCTATCCGGTGTACCCAACTTCGCGTTCGCGGTGGGCTACACCAACTCCTCCTGGACCCTGAAAGTGTGCCTGCTGTGCGATCACTTCTGTCGCCTGCTGGGTTTCATGGACAACCACGGCTACAACGTTTGCGAACCCCGGGCGCCAGACGGGATCCAGACCCGCCCTCTGCTGGATTTCGGTGCCGGTTATGTGCAACGCGCCTTGGACAGCATTCCGCGCCAAGGGCCAAGCGAGCCCTGGGTGATGTCGATGGACTACTTCCGCGATACCAAACTCCTGCGCCGCGGCGCTGTGGCTGACAAGTGCCTGGCGTTCTCCTCCGTACCCAGCACGCCCCTGCGCGCGAACGTCGAGCTGCAACAACAGGGTAGCCGCGGATGAGCCCCGATCGCTTCTGCGAACTGCCTGGCGAGCGCCCCCTTTGCTATCGCAGCCACGGGTCCGAAACAGCGCCAGCGGTGATGCTCATCGTCGGCCTGGGGCTGCAATTGACCTACTGGCCGCAACCGATCATCGCCGGCCTGGTCGAGCGGGGGTTTCGGGTCATCACGCTGGACAACCGCGACTCGGGCCGGTCGTTCTTCACCGACGTAGTGCCTCCCACGGCCATGCAGCAGTTCTTGCGCAAGCGCACCCCCGGCTATGACCTGGGTGACATGGCCAACGACGTGATCGGGCTCATGAACGGCCTGAACCTGGCAACGGCGCACGTGGTGGGCATGTCGATGGGCGGCATGATCGCCCAGACCCTCGCTGCCCGTTACCCCGAGCGTATCAGGACGCTCACCTCGATCTTCTCGACCACCGGATCGCTGCGCGTCGGCCAGCCGGCGTTGAAATCCATTCGGCAGCTGCTGCGCCGCCCGCCGCGCAGCGAGCAGGAAAGCGTTCGCGACTACCTGGACATCATGCGCCTGATCGGCTCGACCCTGGAGTGGAATGAGCCCGCCTTCCGTGACTATGCCCTGTTGGCCTGGGAGCGAGGCGGTGGCGAGGCCAGCAACATCTGCACGGCCAGGCAGATCGGCGCGATCATCAATTCCGGCGACCGCACCCAGGAACTGCAACGGATTCGTTGCCGCACCCTGGTCATCCATGGCGATGAAGATCTCATGGTCGCGCCCAGCGGCGGGTACGCCACAGCCGCAGCTATCCGTGGTTCCAGCCTGGTGCTGCTGCCCGGGATGGGGCACGACTTCCCGCCTTGCCTGTCCGGCACGCTGCTGTCCCTGCTGGCAGGACACATGCTGTAGCGCGATCACCCTTTCAGGGGCGTGCAGCTTGGCCGCCCCTCTTTTTCCCCCCGAAGGAGGCCTTTGACCACAGCTTCAAGCAAAACCCACAACAACAAAATGCTGGCTTGTGCGAATTGCCAGGCCACACATCACCCGCTCGAGCTGTTATCCACGGCCTGGCGCAAGTGCTCCTCTACTGCCCTTTCAACAATGACAACAATTGAGCAAGAGGTACGTATGGACTTCAAGTTTTTACTCCCCAGCAAAGTCGTGATGGAACCTGGTCTGCGCGAGCGCACCGGTGAACACCTGCACTCACTTGGCCTGGCCCGCGTGCTCATCGTGACCGATCCTGGGGTCAAGGCGGCGGGCCTGCTGGACAGCGTCTACGCCAGCCTGGAGAAGGCAGGCATCGCCTTCGAGGAAGTGTCGGACATCAAGGCCAATCCGCGCAGCGAGGACGTCAATCAGATCGCGCAGCGATACCGCGGCAAAGGTATCGATGGCTTGCTAGCCATCGGCGGTGGCAGTGCTATGGATGCAGCCAAGGCCATCAGCGTGCTGCTCAGCCATGAGGGTCGGATCGAGGACTACGAAGGGTCGTTCACGCTCACCCATGCCATCCCGCCTATCGTTGCCATTCCGACCACGGCTGGCACCGGCAGCGAAGTAACCTGCTTCTCGGTGATCACCGACACCGCCCGTCATTACAAGATGAGCGTGCATGATTACCGACTCGGGCCAGTCCTGGCCTTGCTTGACTCTCATATCCTCGACACGCTGCCCGCGTCGATTGCCGCCGCAACCGGCATGGATGCCCTGACCCACGCCATCGAAGCCTACACCTGCCGCGTGTCGAACCCCATCAGCGACGGCCTGGCGCTGCATGCCATCCGCCTGATCAGCCAACACCTCAAGCCCGCCGTGCTGGAACCCGGCAACCTGCACGCCCGCGAGCAGATGCTGGTGGCCAGCCTGATCGCCGGCATGGCCTTCGGCAACGCGGACGTCGCCAGCGTGCACTGCATTTCCGAAGCCATCGGTGGCATGTACGACACGCCACACGGCATGGGCAACGCGATCTTCCTGCCCTTCGTGTTCGGCCATAACCGTGACGCCGACATCATCCGCCACGCGCAAGTCGCCTACGCGCTGGGTATCGACCCCAACCTTTCGCCGGCCGAGGCCGCCGAGGCCGCCGTCGGCTACCTGTTCCAGATGAGCAGGGACCTGGGCATCCCCCGCTTCGCCGAGGTGAAAGGCGTGCGCGAGGAAGACTTCCTGGCCATCGCTGAAAAGTCGAAGAAGAACTTCTCCGATGGCAGCAATGCCAAGGAAATGACCGTGGAAACCTACCGTGAAATCGTCGCCACCGCTTACCACTTCGTAGCGTGAGGGATGTCAGTCATGAGCGAATCACCCCCCAGCGCTTCGCTGAAGCGCACCCTGGGCCCGTTTTCGGTCCTGCTGTTCGGCCTGGCGTTCCTTGCCCCGTTGATCGTCTTCGGCACCTATGGCGTGATCTCGCAGGCCAGTGGCAACACCACGGCGATGGCCTACCTGATCGCAGCGACCGGCGTGGTGTTCACGGCGTTGAGCTATGGCCGGCTGGTCAGGGTGTTCCCGGTAGCCGGTTCGGCCTACACCTATACCCGCAAGATGCTGAGCGCGAACCTTGGCTTCATGGTGGGCTGGGCCGCCCTGCTGGATTACTTCTTCATTCCGATGCTGATCTGGCTGCTTGGCGCCAGCTACCTCAACATGGCCTTTCCAGAGGTGCCGCAGTGGGTGTGGATCACCGGGTTCATCGTGTCCACCTCGCTGCTGAATGTTTTGGGCATCCAGGTCGCCAACCGCTTCAACGTGCTGTTGATGGTCGCGCAACTGGCGATCATCGTCGTGTTCATCAGCCTGTGCGTGCGTTACATCGTGGCAGTAAACGGCCCAGGCGGGCTGCTGTCGGCCAAGCCGTTCTTCAACCAGGACGTGCCCTTCGCCACCAGCATGGCCGGCGCCGCCATTGCCGCGTACTCGTTCCTGGGCTTTGACGCGCTGTCCACGCTCAGCGAGGAAACCCGCGACCCGGGTCGCACGCTGCCGCGTGCCATCCTGCTGGTCGCCTTGATCGGCGGCTCGGTCTACGTCGGCTCCTCGTACTTCATGTACCTGGCGCACCCCTCCCCCACCTTCGAGTTCGTGGATGGGGCCGCCTTCGAGATCGCCCGCATGATCGGCGGCGACCTGTTCTTCGCCGTGGTCCTGGCGGGGATCATCATCGCCCACTTCGCCGCGGGCATGTCGTTCCAGGCCAGCGTGGGCCGGCTGCTGTACGCCCTGGGCCGGGACAACCAACTGCCGCGCAAGCTGTTCGGGGCCTTGCACCCTCGCTACAAGACCCCGGTCTTCAACATCCTGCTCTGCGGCATTTTCGGCACCGCGGGCTTTGGCCTGACGATCGCCACCGCGACGTCGCTGGTCAACTTCGGCGCGTTTCTCGCCTTCACCGCCGTCAACCTCTGCGCGTTGCGGCTCACCTTCGACGCACAGGTCAAGGACGGCGCTGGCCTGCTGCGCGGCGTGCTCTTTCCACTCATCGGCCTGGTCACGGCCGGCTGGATGCTGGCCAGCCTGGATAAAGACGCACTGATCATGGGCTGTATCTGGCTCGCCCTAGGCGCGGTTTACCTCGCCTGCCGGACCAGTTTCTTCCGCAACCCGGTGCCCGACGCGCTGGCGTAGCGGCCACCTTCCAATCGAATGCCCTGACGACAACCACAAGGCAAGGCCCTCGCCTTGCCGTTCAATGGCGAGAATCGACATGCAAACCAAACTCCTGATCAACGGTGCCCTGGTGGCCGGCGAAGGCGAAAACCTCGACGTGTACAACCCATCCCTGGGCAGCGTCCTGGTACAGACCACCGAAGCCAGCCGCGCCCAGGTCCATGCCGCGGTGCAAAGCGCCGATGCGGCCTTCGACGCCTGGTCGCAAACGCCGCCCAAGGACCGCGCGGCACTGCTGCTCAAGCTCGCGGACAGCATCGATGCCCAGGCGCCGGTGTTCGCCCGTCTGGAGGCGGACAACTGCGGCAAGCCGTTCACCGCCGTGCTGCAGGACGAACTGCCTGCCGTATCCGACGTGTTCCGCTTCTTTGCCGGCGCCGTGCGCTGCCTGCAGGGCTCGGCGGCGGGCGAGTACATCCCGGGGCACACCTCGATGATCCGCCGCGACCCGGTGGGCGTGGTCGCCTCCATCGCGCCGTGGAACTACCCCCTGCTGATGGCGGCCTGGAAACTGGGCCCGGCCTTGGCCGGCGGCAACACCGTCGTGCTCAAGCCGTCGGAACACACGCCGATGAGCACCTTGAAACTGGGCGAGTTGCTCGCCGACATCTTCCCCGCCGGCGTGGTCAATATCGTCCACGGCCGCGGCGCCTCGGTGGGTGAGCCGCTCACCAGCCACGCCCAGGTGCGCATGGTGTCGCTGACCGGCTCCGTGCGCACCGGCAGCAGCATCATCGAAGGCACCGCCGACAGCGTCAAACGCATGCACATGGAGCTCGGTGGCAAGGCGCCGGTGTTGATCTTCGACGATGCCGACATCGACGCCGCCGTCGAAGGCATCCGCGCCTTCGGCTTCTACAACGCCGGCCAGGACTGCACCGCCGCCTGCCGCCTCTATGTGCAGAAGGCGGTGTACCCGGAGTTCGTGCGCAAGCTCGGCGAAGCCGTGTCCAGCATCAAGTGCGGGCTTCAGGATGACCCGGCGACCGAGATGGGCCCGCTGATCACCCAAGAGCACCTGGAACGTGTCGAGGGCTTCGTCAACCGTGCCAAGGAGCTGCCTCACATCGAGGTGGTCACCGGCGGCAAGCGCGCTGCGGGTGGCGGCTTCTTCTTCGAGCCGACGGTCCTGGCCGGCGCCACGCAGCAGGACGAGGTGGTGTGCCGTGAAATCTTCGGTCCGGTGGTGACGGTTTCGTCATTCGAAGACGAAGCCCAGGCACTGGCATGGGCCAATGAGTCGGACTACGGCCTGGCCTCGTCGGTGTGGACCGCCGATGTGGGTCGCGCCCATCGCCTGGCCGCTCGCCTGCAATACGGCTGCACCTGGGTCAACACCCATTTCATGCTGGTGAGCGAAATGCCCCATGGCGGCGTGAAGCTGTCCGGCTACGGCAAGGACCTGTCGATGTACGGGCTGGAAGACTACACGGTGGTTCGCCACGTGATGTTCAAGCACTGACCGCCCACCACCCCGATAGCCCAGATCATTTTTTCAAGAGGTTTGCATGAACAACATCGAGACGTTCGAAAGGCTCGAGTCCAACGTGCGGATGTACTGCCGTGACCTGCCACTGGTGTTCGATACCGCCCAAGGCAGCAAGATCCGAGGTGAAGATGGCCGCGAATACCTGGACTTCTTCGCTGGCGCCGGCGCCCTGAACTATGGCCACAACGACCCGCGCATGCGCGATGCCTTGATCGCGTACCTGTCGTCCAACGGCGTGACCCACGCCCTCGACCTGCACACCACCACCAAGCGCCAGTTCCTCGAGGCGATCGAGCGCGACCTGTTCAAGCCACGCGGCTGGGACTACAAGGTGCAGTTCACCGGCCCGACCGGTGCCGACGCCGTCGAGGCGGCGTTGAAGCTGGCGCGCAAGGCGACAGGGCGCACCAAGGTCGTCTCGTTCTACGGGGCTTACCACGGCATGACCGCCGGCGCCC
This sequence comes from Pseudomonas sp. B8(2017), assembly GCF_002113575.1. NCBI lineage: Bacteria > Pseudomonadati > Pseudomonadota > Gammaproteobacteria > Pseudomonadales > Pseudomonadaceae > Pseudomonas > Pseudomonas sp. B8(2017). The sequence continues at coordinate 53,963 of NZ_NEIO01000010.1, forward strand.
TGGCCGTCACCGGCAACCGCACTCGCCGTGGCCCTGGGCTTTCCACCGACGTGGTGTTCGTGCCATACGAAGACAGCCCCTACGGCGAATTCGACAGCATTGGCTTCCTCGAGCGCCTGGCCAACGACCAGGGCAGCGGCTCGGAGCTGCCGGCCGCGGTGATCGTCGAGTCCGTGCAGATCCAGGCCGGCGTCTACCCGGCCTCCAACGCATGGCTGCAACGCTTGCGCAAGTGGACCAGCGATCATGGCGTGTTGCTCATCTGCGACGAGATCCAGGCCGGCTGTGGGCGCACCGGCGACTTCTTCGGCTTCGAGCGCTCCGGGGTGGTGCCAGACCTGATCACCTGCGCCAAATCGATCGGCGGCTTCGGCCTGCCGATGGCGATCGTATTGATTCGCGCCGGGCTGGATGTATGGCAACCGGGCGATCACATCGGCACCTTCCGCGGCAACCAGCTGGCGTTCCTGACGGCCCAGATTGCGTTCGGCTATTGGCGCGACGAGTCGTTCCTGAAGTTGCTGGCCACCAACTGCGCAGCCATGGAGCGCGCGGTGGCCGGTTTCGCGGAAATTCCAGGCGTCGCCTCCGCGCGCTGTCGCGGCATGATCGCCGGCATCGACTTCGGCCGCGGCAACGTCGCCTTCGCCAAGGATGCCCAGCAGCGTGTGCTGCAGGCGGGTGTGCTGGTCGACCGCTGCGGCCCGAACGGCGAAATCATCAAGCTGATGCCACCGGTGAACACCCCGACCGACCAGCTCGAAGAAGGCCTGAAAGCCTTCGGTGAATCGGTCGCGGCAGCGCTGAGCCAGTAACTGCACGGGCCTGTCGTGCGGCCCGTATCGATACAGGTGCCGTACGCAGGCTCATCGCATGCAGTGGACAACCACCGTGGCAGGAAATCACGTCAATGAGCAACGTCACTTCAACCGCCCAGAATGACCTGGCTTCATTCATCCACCCCAACACCAACCTGGCGCAGCACCAGGAAGTCGGGCCCTTCGTGATCGCCGGCGGCGATGGCGTGCGGGTCTTCGATGAGCAAGGCAACGCCTACATCGAGGCGATGTCGGGGCTGTGGAGCGTTGCCTTGGGCTTCAGTGAACAGCGCCTGGTCGACGCCGCCGTCGAACAGTTCAGGCAACTGCCCTACTACCACAGCTTCAGCCACAAGACCAATGCCCCGGCGGCAGCGCTCGCCGCCAAGCTGGCCGAGCTGGCGCCGGGCGACCTGAACCACGTGTTCTTCACCAACTCAGGCTCCGAAGCCAACGACTCGATGGTGAAGATGGTCTGGTACGTGAACAACGCGCTGGGCAAACCGCACAAGAAGACGTTCATCTCTCGCCAGCAGGCCTACCACGGCGCCACCGTCGCCGCCGGGAGCCTGACCGGCATCCCCCCGATTCATCGCGACTTCGACCTGCCGGCCATCCCGGTTCATCACCTGACGTGCCCGAACTTCTACCGGTTTGCCCGGCCTGGAGAAACGCAGGAAGCCTTTTCGGCCCGCCTGGCGAACGAACTGGAGCGCTACATCCTCGCGCAAGGGCCGGAAACCATTGCCGCCTTCATCGGCGAACCGGTGATCGCAGCGGGCGGCGTGATCCCTCCTCCCACCGGCTACTGGGCGGCGATCCAGGCCGTGTGCAAGCGCTACGACATCCTCGTGGTGATCGATGAGATCGTCACCGGTTTCGGCAGGCTGGGCACGATGTTCGGGGCTCAGCTGTACGACATCCAGCCCGACATCATGGTGCTCTCCAAGCAACTCACCTCGTCCTACCAGCCGCTGGCGGCCGTGGTGGTGTCCGATGCCATCAACGATGTGCTGGTGAGCCAGAGCCAGCGCCTGGGCGCATTCGCCCACGGCCTGACCTGCACGGGCCACCCTGTCGCCACCGCGGTTGCGCTGGAAAACATCCGCATCATCGAAGAGCGCGACCTGGTTGGCCATGTGCAGCACCTGGCCCCTGTGTTCCAGCGCCACCTGCGCGCGTTCGAAGACCACCCGCTGGTGGGCAACGTCCGAGGCGTCGGGCTGATGGGCGGGATCGAACTGGTCGCGGACAAGGCCACCGGCCAACCGTTCGCCCAACCAGGTGCACTGGGTGGCTACGTGTTCAAACAGGCCCACAAGCACGGCCTGATCATTCGCGCCATCTACGACACGATCGCGTTCTGCCCGCCGTTGATCACCACGCAGGACGATACCGAAGCGATCTTCAGCGCCTTCGAGCGCACGTTGGCTGACGCGACGGGCTGGGCGCGATCGCAGAACCTGCTGTGAGCAAAAGGCTCCCCCGTGGGGCATCACGTCAAACAACAATCAGGAGGCTTTGGCCGTGCGCGAACAAAATAATGATGAAAGCTTCGAGTTCGATGTGTCCGTGGTCGGGCTCGGTGCCATGGGAACGATCATGGCGCACGCGTTGCTCAAGCAAGGCAAACGCGTGGCGGTCTGGAACCGCTCACCCGCCAAGGCCGCGGCGCTCGTCGCCGCCGGCGCTCACCTGTGCGACAGCGCCGAAGCCGCGCTGGTCGCAAGCCCTGCCACGATCTTCGTGCTCCTGGACGACCACGCGACCCACGAGGTGCTCGGGATGCCAGGTGTGATGCATGCACTGGCCAATCGCACGATCGTCGACTACACCACCAACGCCCAGGACGAGGGCCTGGCGCTTCAGGGCCTCGTCAACCGGGCAGGCGGCGATTACGTCAAAGGGATGATCGTGGCCTACCCGCGCAACGTCGGCCATCGCGAGAGCCACAGCATTCATACCGGTGATCGTGAAGCCTTCGAGCAGAACAGGGCGCTGCTTGAAGGGCTCGCCGGGCATACGGTGTTCCTTCCCTGGGACGAAGCACTGGCCTTTGCGACCGTGCTTCACGCCCATGCGTTTGCCGCGATGGTTGCGTTCTTCGAGGCCGTGGGCGCGGGCGAGCGGTTTGGCCTGCCGGTTTCGAAGACGGCCAGGCTCCTGCTCGACACCTCACGCTTTTTCGTCGCCGACGCCCTGGAGGAAGCGACACGCCGACTCGAAACACAGGACTTCGCAGGCAATCAGGCGAGGCTCGATGTGCATGCGCACGCCTTCGCGCACATTGCCCAGTCCCTGCAGGTACAAGGGGCCTGGACGCCGGTCTTCGACGCGGTGTGCCAGGTCGTGCAGCGCGCGGAATCGATGGGTTATGGCGACCAGGACATCGTGGCCGCCACCCAGGTGTTCGCCTGCGAGAAAGACGCAAAGGAATAGCTGTGCTCTACAGGCTTCTCGGATCGACCCCGAAGACAACAACTACAAAAATGTCGCTGGAGGTTCCTATGCGCCGATTTGGTTTTCTGCTGGCCGTCTTGACGCTGGCCATTTTCCTGAGTGCCCTGCTTGCCCCCAGGCCGTCCCTCGTCAACCGAGCGGCGGCGCAGCACATGGGGCATCCGATCACCAGCATCGGCGAGGTCTTCAGGGGGTACTAAGGAGGGAGCGCGGCCGCAGGCTCTCATCCGCCAGCGGCCGCTTGTGACTCAATGATCGACCGCACCGCTGGCACCGAGGCCGGTCTGGCCGCGTACGAACTGGTCGGCGAAGGCCGCCCTCTCCGCCTTGGCCCGCGTGGTCCGGTCAAGCCTGGAAACGCCATACGCCACCGCAAACGCCAACGGCATGGAGAACAGCGCAGGCTGGGTATAGGGGAACAGCGGCTCGGCGAAGTGCAACACATCCACCCACACCAATTTGGAAAACACCACGAAGCCCATGGCGCTGACCAACCCGACGTAGCCACCGGCCAACGCGCCACGGGTGGTCAGCCCCGACCAGAACATCGACAGGAACAGCACCGGGAAGTTGGCCGAAGCGGCGATGCCAAAAGCCAGCGCGACCATGAAGGCCACGTTGATGTTTTCGAACACGATGCCCAGGGCTATCGCCACCAGGCCAAGGCCCAGGGTCGCCAGCTTGGTCACCCGCAGCTCCTGGGCCTCGCTGGCCGCGCCTTTCATGATCACCCGCGCATACAGGTCATGGGCGATGGCGGACGCCCCGGCCAGGGCCAGGCCTGATACCACGGCCAGGATGGTGGCGAAGGTCACGGCAGACAAAAAGCCCAGCAGCAGGTTGCCGCCTACGGCCTGGGCCAGGTGCATGACCACCATGTTGCCCCCGCCCAGCAGCTTGCCACCCACCTGTCCGCCTTCGAAGAACTGCGGCTGCTGGCTGACGATCACGATCGACGCCAGGCCCAGCAGGAAAATGACATTGAAGAAGTAGCCGATGAACCCGGTGGCATAGAGCACCGACTTGCGCGCCTCCCGGGCATCGCTGACGGTGAAGAAGCGCATCAGGATATGCGGCAGCCCGGCGGTGCCGAACACCAGCCCCAGGCTCAGCGACAGCGCGGTCAACGGGTCGGCCAGCAGGCTGCCGGGCGCCAGCAGACGCTCGCCCAGGGCATGGGTGTGCATGGCCTTGCTGACCAGCGTGTCATAGCTGAAGTCGAATTCGCGCATTGCCAGGAACAGCACCACGGAGCCGCCCACCAGCAGCAGGAATGCCTTGATGATCTGCACCCAGGTGGTCGCCACCATGCCGCCGAAGGTCACATACAGCATCATTAGCGCACCGACGATCACCAAGGCGATGTGGTAGTCCAGGCCGAACAGCAGCCTGATCAACTGCCCGGCCCCGACCATCTGCGCCACCAGGTAGAAACACACCACGGTCAGCGAACCGATGGCGGCCATGGCGCGCACCTTGCCCTGGTCGAGGCGGTACGAGGTGATGTCGGCGAAGGTGAAGCGGCCCAGGTTGCGTAGCCGCTCGGTCATCAACAGCAGCAACACCGGCCAGCCCGCGAAGAAGGCGATGAGGTAGATGTAGCCGTCCATGCCGGAGGTGTAGATGAGCGCGGTGATCCCCAACAGCGTCGAGGCGGACATGTAGTCACCGGCCAGCGCCAGGCCATTCTGCCAGCCCAGGATGCCGCCACCGGCGCTGTAGAAGTCCGCCGTCGAGCGGGTGCGCCGCGCTGCCCACCAGGTGATGCACAGGGTGAACAGCACGAACACCATGAACATGCCTATCGCATGCAGGTTGAGCGGCTGACGCTGGCCTGCGTCGAGCGCAGGCGATGCCAACAGCAGGCCGGAGTGCAGCAACAAAGCCAGAAGCAGTAGTTTCTTCATGCGCCCTGCTCCTCTTCCAGCCCGGCAACCAGCGCCTGCGTCAGGCGGTCGAACTCGCCATTGGCCCGGTACACATAGAACGCCGACAGCGCACAGAAGAACACGAACAGGAAAGCGCCGGCCGCGACGCCGAAGGTCATGTTCGACCCCTCGGCCAGGCGCGTGGCGATCAGCTCGGGCCAGAACGATACCAATGCGATGTAGCCATAGAATGTGGCCAGTATCATTACGAACAGGATCAGGGTAAAACGGTTTCTGCGCGTCACCAGTTGCTGGAACCGGGCGCTGGCGCGAACATGCGCGTATAACAGGCTGGACATGGGACACCTCGATCAATGTACTTGTTGTTATGGGGTGTGCAGGTGTTGCAGCTCGATCAGTGCTCGGCGTCGGCGGTCTGAGCCTCCTGTTGCCGGGCCCACTCGCGCAGGACGAACTTCTGGATCTTGCCGGTGGCTGTCTTGGGCAACTCCGTGAGGGATACATGTCGCGGCGCCTTGAAATGCGCCAGGCGTTCACGGCACCAGCGGATCAGGTCGCCTTCCGTGACCGTGGTCCGTGCATCGGCGCGCAGGGAGACGAACGCATGGGGTGTCTCCCCCCAGCGCGAATCCGGGCGCGCCACCACCGCTGCCTCGACCACCTCGGGGTGCTGGTAGAGCACTTCTTCGATCTCCAGCGAGCTGATGTTCTCGCCGCCGGAAATGATGATGTCCTTGGCCCGGTCCTTGATTTCCACGTAGCCGTCCGGGTGCAGCACGGCCAGGTCGCCCGTGTGCAGCCAGCCATTGGCCAATGTGGCCCGGGTGGCCTCAGGGTTGTGCAGGTAGCCTTTCATCACGGTGTTGCCGCGAACCACCAGTTCGCCAAGGGTAAGGCCGTCGGCCGGGACCGGGCGGCCGGTGCCGGTATCGAGCACCGTGGCCTCCTCGAGCATCGGGTGGGCGACACCCTGGCGGCTCATGAACTGCGCACGGGCTTCAAGCGGCAGTTCGTCGACCCCCGGCTGCCACAGGCACAAGGTGCTGGGGCCGTAGCTTTCGGTCATGCCGTAGGCGTGGGTGATGCTGAAGCCGCGTGCCTCCATGGCGGCGATCACCGCGCTGGGTGGCGCAGCGCCGCCGGTGATCACCGCTACCGGCCCGCTTGGCGCGCCGGCGTGCTCGGCATGGATCAGCATCGACATCACCACCGGCGCGGCGCTCAAGTGGGTCACGCCATGCACGGCAATCGCCGCATGGATCGCTTCGGGCTGAACCTTGCGCAGGCACACATGGGTGCCACCAGACAGGGTCACCGCCCATGTGTGGCTCCAGCCGTTGCAGTGGAACATCGGCAAGGTCCACAGGTAGACGCTGCGCGGCCCCAGCTGGAAGATCAGCGCCCCGGCGCAGGCATTGAGGTAGGCGCCGCGATGATGCAGCACCACCCCCTTGGGGTCGCCGGTGGTGCCGGAGGTGTAGTTGATGGCGATCGACTGCCATTCGTTCTGCGGCGCGCTCAGCGGCCTGGCCGGGTCGCCCTGGGCCAGGAACGTCTCGTAGTCCAGGTCATCGGCCAGCTCGCACGGCTCGGCCGCGTCATCGTCGATGCCCACCAGCAATGGCGGTGTGTCGAGCATGGCCAGTGCCTGCTGTACCACCGCACCGAACTCACGGTCGCAGATCAGCACCTTGGCCGCGCAATGGCGCAGGATGAAGGCGATGCTGCGCGCCTCCAGGCGGATATTGATGCACACCAGCACGGCGCCCGCGCCCGGCACGCCATAGTGCGCCTCGAGCATCTCGGGGATATTCGGCGCCAGGATCGCCACCCGCTCGCCCGGCTGCACACCGACCCGTTCCAGCGCACTGGCCAGGGCCCGGCTGCGCTGGTGCAGCTGCTGGTAGCTGTAGCGCCGCTCGCCATAGACCACGGCATCGCGCTGCGGGTACACCTGGGCGGCGCGCTTGAGGAACGACAAGGGTGAAAGGGGCACATGGTTGGCGTTGTTGGGGGCAAGCTCATGCTCGAAGGTTGGGTGAATCATCACTGCCACCCCATCGACAGGTTATCCAGGCATTGAAGGTACATACACATCTCCTGCTTATTGTTGTTCTCGCCTCAGGCTTGGGTCCGGGTCAGCTCACAGGCTGCTGCACAGATGCCCGCCATCGACCACGATCTCGGCGCCGCTCATGGCCCGCCCGGCATCGCTGGCCAGCAAAAGCAAGGCGCCGTCCAGGTCCTGTGGCTGGCTGAAGCGCCGGCTTGGGATACGCGCGCGCAGCTTCTCCCCCGCCTCGCCGGCCAGGAACGCATCGTTGAGCTCGGTCATCACGTAGCCCGGCGCCAGGGCGTTGACCCGGATGCCATGGCGCGCCAGTTCCAGGGCCATGGCGCGGGTCAGGTGGGCAAGCCCGGCCTTGGCCGCGAGATAAGGGCCGACGGCGCCGGCCACGCGGCTGGCGAGGATCGAGGTGACATTGATCAGGCTGCCGCCCTGCCCCTCGGCGACCATCCGCCGGGCGCACTCCTGGGCCACGGTCCAGGCGCCCTTGAGGTTGGTGTCGAGCACCCGGTCCCAGCTCTGGTCGTCACAGGCCAGCAGCGGCTGGCTGTCGCTCACCCCGGCGTTGTTGACCAGCACATCCAGCGGGCCGGCGGCGTCGAGCACCCGGCACACATCGTCGCGGCAGGTGACATCCAGGGCCAGGGCCCGGGCGCGACCACCGGCCAGCTCGATGGACTCGACCAGGCTCTGCAGCGGCGCCAGGCGCCTGGCCGTCACCACCACCTCGGCTCCGGCCGCCGCCAGGGTGCTGGCGAAATGTCGGCCAAGGCCGCTGGAGGCGCCGGTCACCAGGGCGCGGCGCCCATCGAGGGCGAACAATCGGGCAAGGGTCGGCTGCATCAGTGGGCTCCCGGGCGCTGGTCGAGGAGTTTCTTCGCCAGGCTCATGCGGTGCACTTCGCTCGGGCCGTCATAAATGCGGAACGGGCGAATGTCGCGGAAGATCCGCTCCACCACGGTTTCCCCGGTCACCCCGCGCCCGCCCAGCACCTGCACGCAACGGTCGACCACCCGCCACAGCGCCTCGGCGCTGATCACCTTGGCCATGCTCGAATCGACATTGGCGCGCTGGCCCTGGTCGAGCACCCAGGCGCAGTGCCACACCGCCAGGCGCACCACATGCAGGTCCATCATGTTGTCGGCCAGCATGAAACCCACGCCCTGGTGCTCGCCCAGCGGCTTGCCGAAGGCGTCGCGGGTGCGCGCGTAGTCGCAGGCAATGTCATGGGCCCGTCGTGCGGCACCGAGCCAGCGCATGCAGTGGGTCAGGCGCGCCGGGGCCAGGCGCACCTGGGCATAGCGGAAGCCCTTGCCGATCTCGCCCAGCACATCGCTGGCCGGCACCCGCAGGTTGTCGAAGCGCAATTGCCCGTGGCCACCCGTGAAGCAGCTGTCCAGGGTATCCAGCTGACGTTCGTGGACGATCCCTTCACGCTGCATGTCGGACAGGAACATGGTCGCCGAGCCATCTTCCATGCGCGCCATGATGATGGCGAACCCGGCGCCGTCGGCCCCGGTGATCAACCATTTGCGGCCGTTGATCAGGTAGTCGTCGCCATCGCGGGTGGCGGTGGTGCGCAGCATCGACGGATCGGACCCCGAGCCCGGCGCCGGTTCGGTCATGGCGAAGCACGAACGCACATGCCCCTGGACCAAAGGCCGCAGCCAGCGGTCCTTCTGCGCTTCGGTGGCCACCACGTCCATCAGGTGGATGTTGCCTTCGTCCGGGGCATGGATGTTCAGCGCCACCGGGCCCAGGGGCGAGTAGCCGGCCTCTTCGAAGACGATGGCCTTGGCCGCATGGCTCAGGCCCAGCCCACCCATTTCGCGGCTGGCGTGGGGCGTCAGCAGGCCTGCGGCCTGGGCGCGGGCCTGCAGGTCTCGACGCAGGGCGTCGCTGGGGCCGTGGCCATCCTGGCGTGGGTCGTTTTCGAACGGGATGGCCTGTTCGGCAATGAAGGTGCGGGTTCTGGCCTGCAGTTCGAGCAGTTCGTCTGGGAGCGCGAAATTCATGGGTTTCCTTCTTCGTACGTGTCGGTCTTGAAACTAGGGCTCGCCGCGCTCAGCGCACGGCCTTGGGGTTACTGATCGCCAGCCAGTCGAGCGTTACCTGGCGCAGCGTCTCGACCAGGGTGCGAGCACTGTGCGGGGCGTCATGGCGCCCCTGGCGAATCGCCCGCGCCAGCTGGCCGCGGGCATCCTGCAATGACGGGGCGGGCGCATCGATCAGCGCGGCCAGGCGCGTCTGCTCCTGAAGGCTGACGACGGCGTCCAGGCGGTTCTCCCGGGCGGCGATGGCCATGGCATTGGCGATCATCAAAGTCGGGTAGCGCAGCTCGCCGGGCAGCGCCGGCAATACCTGCTCCAGCAAGGTCTGGCGGGCGATTTCGAGTAGTTCATGGGCGTGCGGCTGGGTCATGGCGCATCGGCTCCGGTCATGTTCAGGATGTCGAGTTCAAGCTCGGGCAGCAGGCGCGCAGTCAGTGCCAGCTCCAGGGAAGGCTCTTCGCCGGACAGGTGGCGCTGCCCCTGCTGCAGGGCGATCACCGCCCAGCGCAGGGTCGCCATGACCTGCCAGTAACGCAGTTGGCCGGGCTCGATCCACAGTGGCGATACTTGGTGGTAGCCACGCAGGAAGTCCGCCAGTTGGCCGATGCCGCCGGCTTCCAGGTCAGGGCGGGTGAAACGCCAGCAGGGGGCGGTGAACCAGCCCAGGTCCTCGTATGGGTCGCCCCAGCCGGTGAACTCCCAGTCCAGCACCGCCTCCAGCCCCTGCTCGCTGGCCAGGTAGTTGCCGGTGCGGTAGTCGCGGTGCAGCAGGCACAGACGGCTGTCGCGCGGGGCATGCAGCTCGCACCAGCGCAGGCCCCACTCCAGCGCCGGGTAGGCATCGTCGAGGGTGTCGAGGTAACGACGGTAGGCATCGACGGTGGCCAAGGCCGGCGAACGCTGCGGCACGGGCAGAAAGTCCAATGCCACACTCAGCGGGCGGATCTGATGCAGGCGCGCCAGGTTGGCGCCGAGCTGCTCCGCCAGCCGGGCCTGACCTTGGGCGCCCGCCCCTGCGCTGAGCAACCGCCCGGCAGCAACCCCCGGCACGTATTCCATCAGGAAGAACACCCGCCCGTGGACCTGGGTATCTCGGCACAGCCAGAGCGGCCGCGGCACTTTCACCCCGGCCTGGTGGGCCACCTGCAACACGGCGAACTCCTGGGCGCGGTCGAGGCTGGCCGGCAGCGCGGACAGCGCGTCGCTGCGCAACACCCAGCGCCGGGCACCGGCCCAGGGGCCGCCCTCGATCAGTAGTTCAAGCAGCCAGTTTTCCTGGATGGCACCGCCGCTTAGGCGCTTGCGGGTTTGCATGACAACGCGTGTTGCCGTTGCCTGCTCGCGGATGAAGTCGACAAGGCGCTGCTCATCGGCCGAGACCGCGAGCGCGTCGCCTGCCGGACAAGTCGTAGAGGAACTGCTCATGAATCAATGGTCCTGCCTTCGGTTTCAAGTGGGCAGGTCAGCTAGAGCAACGCCCGGGCCAACTTTGCCAGGCACACCTGCAGAGCCCGTCACACCTGGCTTGCAGCGCTTCATGGGAAAGCCTGACGAGGCGCCTTATTGCATATGTGAAACAAATTAGTTCACGATGGAAACATTTCATTTCTGAACAGGCGCCACCATGCACTCCCCCACGTCCCAGGTCGTCGTGCTGATCAGCCACCTGCAGCGCCCCCGGCAACGCAGCCGCCTCGCGCAAATGGTGGCCGCACTCGCCGCGGACTACCCCGACACCCACATCGAAGTGCTCGACACCTCGGTGACCGAGGCGCTGCAAGTCGCCCGCGAACTGGAGTTGCGCGGTGAAGCCGACGTATTCATCTGCGCCGGGGCCACTGCCGCCTACCTGCGCAAGCACCTGGCGCGCCCGGTACTGACGATGCGCGTGGGTGGCGATGACCTGCTGCGGGCGCTGGGGCAGGCGCGCGAGCATGCCTCGCAAGTGGCCTTGCTCAGCTACAACCGCATCGACCAGGGCCTTAAGGCCATGGCCGCGCTGTTCACGGTGCAGGTTCACCAGGCCGCCTACACCTCCCTGGAAGAAGCGCGCCAAGCAGTCGAACAGGCCGCCCGGCTGGGGTGTCGCAGCATCATCGGTTCCTCGACGGTGGTGGAGCTGGCAGAACAGGCCGGCCTGCACGGCGTGCTGTCGCTGAGCGAGGACACGGTGCGCAAGGCGCTCGAAGAGGCCCTGGGCATTCTCGACAGCCAACGCATCGAGATCGCCAAGCGCCGGCACTTGAACGCCGTGCTGCAACACATCCCCACCGGCGTGGCGGCGGTCGACAACCAGGGCGTGGTGCAGTCGCTCAACCCGGCCCTGGCCCACCTGCTGGACTTGCCACTCAGCGCCGCGCTGGGCCGTCCGCTGCAGCAGCTGTGCCCGGAACTGGACCTGCAGCACGCGTTTGCACAGGGCGGCGAAGAAAACCGGGTGATCCGGCTCGGCTCACATGCCGTGGTCAGCAACCTGCTGCCGATCCTGGAGAACGGCCAGCGCACCGGCCTCGTCCTGACCTGCCAGGACACCACCGCCGTGCAGCGCGCGGATCAACGCATCCGCTCCACCCGCCGCCCCGGCGCCTTCACTGCCCGCTACCGGCTTGAGCAGCTCGACGGCAACAGCCGGGCCAATCGTGAAATGCTGCAGTTGGCCAGGCGTTTCGCCGCCAGCCAGTCAACCATCCTGATCACCGGTGAAAGCGGTACCGGCAAAGAGCTGCTGGCCCAGGGCATCCATAACGAAAGCCCGCGCGGGCATGGCCCCTTCGTAGCCATCAACTGCGCGGCATTCCCCGAGTCGCTGCTGGAAAGCGAACTGTTCGGCTATGAGGAAGGCGCCTTCAGCGGCTCGCGCAAGGGCGGCAAGCCCGGCCTGTTCGAAGTGGCTCACCGTGGCACGCTGTTCCTCGACGAAATAGGCGACATGCCCGTGTCACTGCAGACGCGCTTGTTGCGGGTACTGCAGGAGCGCGAGGTGCTGCGTTTGGGCGGCACCGAGCCGATCGCGATCGATGTGCGCATCATCGCCGCCACCCATCAGGACCTGAGTGCTGCGATACAAGATGGCGATTTTCGTACCGACCTGTATTACCGGCTCAACATCCTGCGCCTACAGACCACGCCCTTGCGCGAGCGCCCCGAGGATATCGCCCTGATCTGTCGAGGCATTAGCCAGCGCCTGCTGGTCCAGGGTCAGCCGCCTGGCGCGGCGGAGGTGCCAGGCGCCCTGCTGCCTTACCTGGCACGTTATGGATGGCCAGGCAATGTGCGTGAGCTGGAGAACGTGATCGAGCGGGCGATGCTCTCGGCCTGCGAGCTGCTGGGGGAGCATGGCGTGAACGAACAGTATCTGGCGCGGGTGCTGCCCGAGCTGTGCGAAAGTGTCGCGCCAACCAGCCGTGCCAGGCCCTCCCGGGAGTCGGACCTGCACAGCATCGGCAAGGCCGCCCAACTGCGGCATGTGCAGGAAACCCTGGACAACTGCCAGGGCAATCTCGACGAAGCGGCGCGGGTTTTGGGAATCAGTCGGACCACGTTATGGCGAAGGCTCAGGTCAGTGCGGTGAATCAGGTACTTGGCCACCCAACGGCCAATTACCGATTGAGTATCGTTCCACGTCGACGGAAGATGTTAGTCAGGAGCGCTCCAGTACAGGCGCGGGCCCGCCCAGTTTCCAGCCACTGCACCTTGGAGATGCACTGATGCCCACCGTATACCACATCGATGGCTAGCCGAAATCGCCATTCTCGATCGCGTATCCTACTGAGGGTATCGAAGGGTATTTCTGGGGGTACATTTCTGCTTTTGTAATCCAGAAATCCCGCTCTAGAGCCCTGTCCAAATGTTCTTCGGGGATCCTGACACATTACGTTCCTGCGCCCACTCATTCGACGATTTGCCGGGCTACACCCGAGCGCTGCTGAACTGTTTGTCTCTACCGCTAACCGGCAACGCTTGACTCTACCGTAAGGGGCAGACTTTACCCTTGGCTCTTCATCACCTGGAGTTCGTCATGAAGAGCAAACGCATGCTCGTAATCCTCGGCCACCCTTCGAACGACAGCTTTTGCGGCGCTGTATCCGAACGTTATGTCGAGGCCGCCACGCAAGCAGGCCATGAGGTGCGCCTGCTGCGCCTGGACACCCTGGATTTCGATCCGGTCTTGCACGATGGCTATAACCAGGTCCAGTTGCTTGAGCCCGATTTGATCAACGCACAGAACGACATTACCTGGGCCGAACACCTGACATTGGTGTACCCGATCTGGTGGGGCGGCATTCCGGCGCTGCTCAAGGGGTTCTTCGACCGCGTGTTTCTGCCCGGTTTTGCCTTCAAGTACCGCAAGGGCTCGCCCTTCCCGGATAAGCTGCTCAAGGGCCGCACAGCTCACCTTCTGGTGACCATGGACACGCCGCCGTGGTACTACCGGTGGGTGTATCGCATGCCGGGCCTGCACCAGATGCGCAAGACCACCCTGGAGTTCTGCGGCATAAAACCCCTGAAAACCCTGACCTTCGGTCCGGTATTGGGCTCCAGGCCGGAACAGCGTGAAGCCTGGCTCAAACAAGTCCAGGCAGTCGCCAGCCGCTGATCGGCCCCGGTCGTATCGTGCCCCTGCGCTACCCAGCCGAGCCTCCCTGCTGCGACACCTTGTCCAACTTGGCTTCCAACCCCCTGACGCTTGTGCAAAGATGTCGCGCGCCTGTGCGAGCGCGCGACATCTTTTCGCTTCTGATGCGTCAAAAAGGGATTTTCATGTACATCGGCAAAGCCGCCCAGCTGTCGGGCACCACCGTCAAAAGCATTCGACATTACGAAGAAATCGGCCTCTTGCCCCCCCCGCAACGCGAAGGCAAGTACCGCATCTACAGCCAGCAAAGCGTAGAGCTGCTGACCTTCATCAAATGTGCTCAGCAACTCGGTTTCAAACTCAAGGAAATGCAGGCCATTCTGCAGGATCATCGCGGCCAGGAGCTGCCCTGGGATCTGGCCATGCAGGCCATCGATAACAAAAAGCAGGAATTGATGGGGCAGATCCAGGCCTTGCAGCAAGTGCATGACGGCTTGGTAGAGTTTGAGCTGAGCCTCAAAGATGCTCAGATGCAATGCCAGTTCGAACACCTGGAAAAAGCCCGCTGAATCCGCACCGCCGCCCCTGAACGGCCATGGCGCCCCGTGCCGTTTTCAACACGCAGGCGCCCCGGCGATTTAGCCTGGCACAGCCTCACCCCGCGGCTGCTCGCCCTCTTGCACTGCTGGTTGCGGCACAATCGAGGCAAAGAACCACGGCGAAATCAGCGTGACCAACAAAATGGTCATGAAGCCACTGGATGACAGCGCCAGTATCACCAGTACCCCCAGGTCAATGACGGGTTTGTAGGCGGAGAACAGCAGCGCGACAAAGCCCATCGAGAAGATCACGACATTGACCACCGTCGAGCGCCCGACGCCCTGCATGGCCGCCAGGATGGCCTCGTCGACCTCGATGCCCTTCTGCACCAGCATCTTGATCCGTGACAGCAGGTGAACGGCGTAATCCACGACGCCCACCACCAGGAACGTCACCAGTGTGGTACCGATGTTCAACTCGATATCCAACAGGTACATGCTGCCGTACACCGTCACCGACGTGGTCAGCAACGTCAGCATGCCGAGGATGCCCAGGCGTACTGACTTGAGCCAGAACATCATCATCAAGGTCACGGCCAGCAACGCCAGCGAGAAGCTCAGCACCTGACCCTGGGTGATTTCCTGCAACACCCCGGTCCATACGTACGGCGTACCGGCATGGGTGACTTGCAGGTTGGCCGGTTTGTTGATCGCCAGCCAGGCGTCCAGTTTATCGAGCATCGCCTGGTAATCGCCCGCCACAGAGGAGGTCATGGTGAACAGCGTCACCGCCTTCGAGTAATCGGCATTGAGCACGTTCTGCAAGTCAGTGCCGCCACCGTTCTCGAACATCATGATGTGTTGCTCGATGAGCGAGTTGCCATCGACTTCGAAGGTCTCCGGTTTCCCGTCATCATCGACCACCGTCACCTGCTCCACCGCCTGCGGCACCCGCAGGAAAGCAGGGTTCATGTCGTTGAGCACGAGGTTCATGCGCTTGATGTAGGTCGCCACCGAATAGGTGTAACTCACGTTCGGCTGGGCCCTGATGAACTGGTCCAGACGTTCGAGGAACTGCACGGTTTCAGTGGTCAGCGCGCCACGCGGAGTCTTGGTGTCGAAAGCGATCCAGCCCGGCGACGTACCCGCGACCCCGGCCCGGTTGATGAACTCGTCAGACATCCGCACCGGGCTATCCTTCTTGAAGTAGGCAATGCCCGAGTCTTCGATATCCACCTTGAACGTGAACACCGTCATCATCGCCAACAACGGCAGGGTCACCAGCAATACCGGCTTGCGCCAGCGAATCAGCCAGGCACAGAACACCACCAGATAGTGGGAGATCAGCGACTCTTTGAGTTGCACTTTGCGCGGGACGGCATCTTTGCCCCAGATCGAAATCCACGCCGGAATCAGTAGCAACGAGATGATCAGCGCCGCCGTCAGGCCAATGGACATGAACACGCCAAAGTTGCGGATGCTGACAATGTTGTTGGTGGTGGAAATCAAGAACGTCGCAATAGTCGTGACCGTTGTCAGAACTACGGGCGTGACCATCAGGCGCTGGGTTTCACGGTTGGCTTCGCGGAAAGACTTGCCCGAATTGAGCTGTTCGTAATACTCGGCCATGACGTGGATCGCATCGGCACAACAGATGGTGAACAGGAACACCGGCAAGACACTGGTGAGCAAGTCCATCGGCACACGCAGCAGCGCCATCAGGCCAAGGGTCCAGATGGTGCAGAACAGGATATTGAACAGCGGCAGCACCACGCCAAGTGGTTTGCGAAAGAAGAAAACCAGCAGAGAGGTCACCAACAGGAATACGATCGGGAACAGCATCGCCAGGTCGTGATCGATGATTTCCTGCTGGGCCGCAATGAAGATCGGCATGCCGGCGATGAACACCTCATCGGTGAACTCCGGGTGAGCGGCCTGGTACTTCGCGATGATCTCGCGGACCTGGTGATAGGCACGCAACTGGGCCTGAGCGTCGTCCTGTTTGGTGCCCAGTTCGGCGACGACCATGGCGACTTTCTTGTCCGCCGAGACGACGCCACCAACCATCTGCTCGTTGCCCATGATCTGCGCTTCGACCTTGCTCGGGTCCATATCCAGGGCGTGCAGGGTCTTGTGGATCCACAACTCGCCATCGGCACTCAAGCTGATGTTTTCCAGGTCAGCCATCGAGGCCATTTCCTGGATCGGGTTGAGCCGCTCGGCAAGAAAGCTCAGGAACTGCAGGTCGTGGCTGTCCCAGTGCCGGGCAATCCCATGGTCGCGCAGCGCTTTGGCGGCAGCGTAATCGTTCTGTGAAAAGCCTTCGGCGAGGATCTGCACCAGCAAGGCCTGGGCATCGGGATCGCCACTGTGGAGGCCAACGATGCGCTGCAGTTCGACACGGTCCTCATCGTTCGCCAGCATCAGCCGGCGTATGGCCTGGGACAACTCGAACTGGGCGTTCAGCGACGTGGTGTTGAAGACACTCTCGGGGTTGCTCAGCGCCACCATGACCGAGTCATATGTGCCGGTGAACTCGCGCTGCAAATCAATGATCGTCTTGCGCGCCGGGTGAGTGTCCTTGAGCAGATACGGATTGGTGTCCGACATCAGCGCGCCCAGGGTGTAGGTGAAGTAGGCGGTGATCGCCACCAGCACGAACACAATTGCCCGCGCATGGCGCTCGACGAAGTTCAGGTATCTTTCCATGAATGAGGGTTCCAGATGAATCGAGAGCGGCGCTTAGCGGGCAGACACGGCGTATTCCGGCAAGTCGCCGGCTTTCAGCCCGCGCTTGATCGCGGTCTGCGTGAACAGGCGGTCGTCCAGCGCTACGTTGTACTGCAACTGGTTGAAACGCAGCTGAGAGCGCGTACCGGCGATGAAGTCTTCGGTTTCGCTGAAGGTAATGCTGTCGATCTGGTCGATGGTTTCAGTCTTCAGAGTGCGCATCTGCTTGAACATCACACCTTTTACATCGAAGAAGTCCTGGCGCAGCACCAGTGAGTTTTTCTTGTCAACCCAGACCTTGAGCTTGTTGTAGCCGGTCTTGGCCAGCACGGCAGGCGTCGCCGGCACACGCTCGATCACGTAGCAATCGCGGCCCTGCAACTGCTCTTCGCCAACCAGCGTTTGGCGATAGTCTTCGGCGCGAATCTTGTCGAGGTCGGCATAGGAGTAGTCGCTACCCATGAACGCCCCGCGTTTGTCGGTGGTGGAAATCCTTCGGGTCTGTCGGCTGACGGGCAAATACATCCATTGGCTGTCTTCGAGGCCCAGGGCCTCGCGCGGGTTTTCGATGTGGAACGCGACGTCACGCACATCACTCGGCGCGGAGAAATACATGGTGAATTTGTCGCTGTCCGGGTAATCCTTTTGCAGGTAGCTGAACTCGCGGATGCGGCTTTTACCTTGCTTGTCGATCAGGATCAGGGACACCTGGGACATGAAGCTCTTGCCGTCATCGCGGTCCCGGGCCTGGCGAATGATGTCGTCGGCCGTGGGTGTTTCAGCTGCCATGGCGGCAGCGGCGCTCAGCAGCAGTGCGCTTACAGTCAGGGTCTTGAAGATGGGCAACATCGCGATTTCCTTTTCATTGTTTGAGTGGTTCGCACACCGCACTGGTGTGGTCAGAACAGATAACCGGCGGACACGCGCACCTGATCGCGGTTGGCGTACGCACCGAACTGGCGGTCGGGCTTGCCGAAGAACACATCGACTTCGAGCCCCAACTTGAGCCAGTCCACCGGTTTGTAGGTGAAGATCCCCTGAACGAAACTGTCGTCCTGCGCTGGCGGCGACATGCCGAAAACCAGGCGGGTCTTGAGGCGATCCTGGAACTGCGAGCCTTCGGCAGACACGGTGAACAGGTCGTCGCGTTTGTCCTGGACCATGCCGGGCTGCCAGTCGAGCAGCCGCTGATGTTGCCACTGCGTCGAGATCAGCCAGTCCCGCAACAGGTAATCGACGCCCAGCAGCGACTTGGTCATCGCCGTCTGGTCGCTGCCGTAAGCGCGGTAAGGATTGGTGACGCGCCAATTGTCGAAGTAGGCGACTTCACTGCGTACCACGATGCTGTGGCCGGCATCGATGGCCACACTGGCGCCGCCCATGGAATAGCGCGGGAATTGCCGTTCGAGGCGAATCAGGCCCTCTTCGGTCTGGCCTTCGACGGCGTAAACCGGGTCCTGCTGGCGGGCGTTGAGGGCAACGAAGCTGACATCCACCGTGCCGATCCGGCCGTTGGCACTGGCGCCATAACCGAAGCCACTGTGACCGTCATAACCGGGCCGCGAATCGACCACAAACATCTGCGGATCGGGTGTGGCAAAGATCGGTGCATCGAACTCGCTGCCGACGGCCGGCGCCTGGTTTTTCACGAAATCAGTGATCACCAGCGCTTCCAGCTCCCACTCGGCGACCGGCTGCACCAGGCGAATCATCGGCACGGCGATGCGGCAGTCCTCCAACAGACCGATCACCCCCTCGCGATAGTCCAGCGGGTTGATCTGATCGAGCACCCGTAATTCATCTGCACGCCCCCACACCACCTGCTGCCAGCCCACCGTCAGCTCGCCGTCACCGACGTAGAGCCCCCAGTAAAGGTGCCGCCAATCGGCGGTCGCCCGGTAATCGTCCCGGGCTTGCGCACTGTAGGGGTTGTTGCCGTCATAACGGAAGTCGTACCGGGCTCGGCCCTTGGCCTTGTAATAGCCGCTGTCCCAGGCATCCTCCAGGCTGAACTTGAGGTACACGGCCTTTTGCGTGACCTGGTCGTCACCGTGCAGACGCACGGCCGTGGCTACGCCGATCTCCGCTTCATGATGCTCCGGCAACCACTCGGCGATCGCTACCGGCGAGCCGAGGCTGACCAGCGCGGCCAAAAGGCCGCGGTTCAATCCCAGTCGAGCCATGGCTACATTCCCAACCCGGCACCGCCGTCGATCATCAGGCTTTGCGCTGTAACACCACTCGCCTGCGGGCTCGCCAGATAACGGACCATGGCCGCCACTTCGTCGCCCTGAATGAAGCGCCGCAGGGGCAACTTCTTCTTGGCATTGCGCAGGATTTGCTCGTGGGTGATCCCGGCGATGCGCGCCTGAGCCGCCAATTCGCCTTGCAGCATCGGTGTGTCGATCCAGGCGGGCAGGATGGCATTGACGGTGATTCGCCGTGGCGCCAGGTCCAGCGCCAAGGCCTTGGTCATGCCGATGATGCCGTGTTTGGAGGCGCAGTAAGCGGTGTTGCGAACCTTACCCGCTCGGCCGAGGATCGACGACATGTTGACGATCCGCCCACCATCCGCCATCAGTGGCAGGCACAACGAGGTGACGTAAAAAGTGCCATTGAGGTTGATCGAAATCACCTTGTGCCAGTTGTCCAGATCTTCAGGCTCGTTCTCGTCGCAAACCCCGGCGCTGTTGACCAGCACATCGACAAAGCCGACCCGGTTGGCCAGGCCCTTGAACAGAAGTTGCAGGCTGGCGAGATCGGCGATGTTCGCTTGATGGGTTTCGATGCGAGCGGCAAATTCGCCCTCGGTGACCCACCTCTGCAAGGTTGCCAGATCCCGATCAAGCAAGATCAAAAGGTGCTCGGCCTGGGCTGCAAAACTTTCCGCGACGGCGCGGCCAATACCATTGGCCGCGCCGGTGATCACAATCGTGCGTGCCTGGCTCATAGCATTTTCAATCCGCCGTTGACGGACAACACTTCGCCCGTGACGTACAGGCCGCGCTCAGCCAGATACAGCACCGCGTCGGCAATTTCTTCAGGCCGGGCGAACCGTTTGATCAACAGCCGCGACTGGATCTCCTGCTCATGGGCGCCGACCAGGGCTTCGCTCATGTCGGTGCTGACGATGCCGGGCGCCACCGCGTTGACCCGGATGTTGCGCGGCGCCAACTCCACCGCCAGTGCGCGCGTCAATGCTTCTACACCGCCTTTGGCCGCGGCGTAGTTGCTCTGGCCCTTGCCGGGCTTTTGCGCGGCCACCGAGCTGAGGTTGACGATGCACCCGCTGCGTTGGCGCATCATGCAGGGCAGCACCTGCTGACAGCACAACAATGTGCCGACCAGGTTGGTCTGGATGACCTCGGTGATGTCGCTCAACGATTGCGCGGCGAGCAAACCGTCACGGGTAATACCGGCGTTGTTGACCAACAAGTCGATACGCTCGAAACGTTGCTCGACCCGTTCAAAAAACGCCTGAATGCTCTGCGCATCCTTGACATCACACTGCACAGCCAGGCACTCCCGGCCGAGCCCTTCGACCTGTGCCTGCAAGGCAGCGGCTGACGCCTCGTCACGGACATAACTGAAGGCAACCTGATAACCCGCGCCGGCCAGAGCCAGCACGACGGACTTGCCAATGCCGCGACTGCCGCCGGTCACGACAGCTATTTTCTGAGTCATGACCGCTCCTTAAAGCGAGTTTTGAGTTTTGAATTGCGCGAGGGTGAAGCCGTGGGTCGCGGCCAGTGCGCGGACCTGCTGAACTTGCTCACGGCTGATATCGCCGTAGGAGCCGTGCTGGCTCATGCCAGACAAGCCCATCAACACCGACTCGGCCATGCACGCATACAGCTGACCTTTTTTCAGGTAGGCCCGCACGTTGGGCGCCAGGCCGTCGTCGAACGGCGTCTGGACGATGCCGCCGTGCATGTAGAGCACGTCCTCGCGTTGGCTCGGCATGTCTTGATGAACGTTCAGCGGCACGGCGATATCGCAAATAACGCTGCGCTCGGCGAAATGTTCGGCGCCGAGGAATGGCTGAGGCGCATTGGCCGCGCACAGGACAACCCGTGCGCCCTTGAGGGCGTCGAGATCGTTGGTGACCGTGATGAAAGCGTTCGCGCCAAGGCGCTCATCCACCAGACGGGCGATGTGCAAACCGAGGTCGGCTTTTTGTCCATGTGAGGGCAACAAGTCACAAAAACCATCAAGGCTCAGCAGTCGCTGCGCCAAACGGTCGTGTTCGGCTGTGCCCTTGAGGATCGAACGGGCCGCGTCGGCGTAAATCAGTTGGGCAGTTTTCTCCAGGCGCCGAATCGAGCCGTCACGACCGCTGCCAATCAGAATCAGGTGATCGACGGTGGCGGACAGCACCGAGGCATAGGTCGAGGCAACGTTACCGGCGGCACCGACAACGGCAGCGGTTTGCTCGCGCAGTGCCAGGCCTTGCTGTACACAGCCTTGCTCGATGGCTTCGAGCCCCATGCCGATGGTCAGGGCATTGCCGGACGTCAGCGCCATGTCGGCAATCTTCAGCGCCTGACAATTGTTGGTGACGATCGAGGTGTACATTCCGAGGCCGGCGATGCTGCAGCCGTCGGCGCGGGCATCGGTGACACGCCTGCCGACTTCGTCGCGAATGCTGTCCAGGTCACCGCTGAGGATGTACTCGGCCATGGCATCCGAATCCATGCACAGCGGGTACAAGGTGAACTCCACCGCCATGCCGAGGCGCGACCGAATGATCACAGGGCCGACTGGCGCAGCGCGGCGTTCAGGCTTGGTGCGGTTGATGAACGTGCGTTTCTGTTCCGGGCTCAGGGCTGCCAGCGAGGGATCGACGTCACCGAGGATATCGGCATCGATCAGGTGGTTGATGAACGCTACCCGGGCGACGACTTCGACCTTGGCATCGATTTTTTCAACGGGCTCGGCCACCCGAAAATCGTCCTGACGGGCTGGCACGGCGGGAATCGAGTCCGCGCAGATACCCGCCGCCAACGGCAACGCATCGCCACGGCGCAGCATGTCGCAGACCCGTTGCAGGGCACCGATCAGCCCGTCGATTTCGCCCAGGGTGATACAGGCTGGCGGCTCCAGGCGAATCACGTTGGAGTTGCTGCCCGAAGGTGCTACCCGCAACGCTTCGAATTGCAACAGGTAGCCGGCGATCAAGTAGCCCAAGGCATCGTTGTACTGGGCCGACGCCTGTACCAGCGAGCTGCTGACACTCAGGTCGTGCAGTTCCAAACCTACCAGCAAGCCGCGCCCGCGCACATCGGCGATCACATCCGGATAGGCCATCTTCAGTTCATTGAGCGAGGCTTTGAGGTAGGCGCCCTTGGTGCGTATGTCTTTGAGCATCGCGTCGTCATTGGCGAACAACCGGCGCAATGCCGACAGCGCGATATGGCAGGACGGATCGTCCTCGGCGAAGGTCGAACTGTGGATGTAGCTGAACTCGCCCTCGTAGTGGCTGCTGCGGATCACCGTCGCGGCGATTTTCATCAAGCCGCCGCCGAGGGCCTTGGACAGGCAGTAATAGTCGCCTTGCAGGTTGAACTGGCTGCTGGCAAGAAACGTCCCGGCGCGACCAAAACCCGACTGCACTTCATCGACCACCAGCGGGCATTGTTGCTCGTTACACAGCTTGCGCAGCCCCAGGTAGAACTCGGCCGCGAACTCGTTGATACCGCCTTCGCCCTGAATCGGCTCCACCAACACGGCGGTAATCGCGCTGAACGGCAGTTTCAGCACGTTCAGGTGTTCGCCGTCCCATTGCAGGCTCAACCAATGGTGCGTGTGCCGGGCCGGCAATTCCTGCAACTGATGGGGCTGCTGGGGGTCGATGAACTCGACGTTCAGACCAAAACGGGCAAACGGCGCGCGGTACTGACGGCCATAGGTCAGTTGCACGGTATTGACCAATTTGCCGTGGAAGCTGCCGCGCAGGGCGACGAATACCGGTTCGATGTGCAACTGCGCCAGGTTGTGTTGGCGAACGGCTTCAACCACCTGGCGCAAGGTCACGCTGTTCAGGGTGGCCGGCAGGACACCTGCAGGCAGGTCGAGGTCGGACACATCCAGCTCGCGGTAGGCGCGTTCGCTGGCGGTCAGGTTGGCCAGGGTGAAATCGATGTCGTCAAACTGCTTTTGCAGGTTCTTCTGGCGACGGAACTCCGCGTGCTTGACGGCGATTTCCACCGCTTCGGCGCCACTGTTGGAGAAAGTCGAAATATAACGTTCGGTGTTCTTCAGTTCGCGATTGAAGGCGTCGCTGAGCTCTCGCCCCAATTGCCCGGCCGCACCGCGGATCGACATTTGTGCGTTGAACGGCACGTCGCTGCGCAGCAGCCCACATAGCTGATCGACAAACTGTGGGTCGTTGTGGCCGAACAGTGCCGCACCGTAACCGCCGAGAAAGTCGGTGACCGTGACCATGTCGCCCTTGGGGTTGCGGTAGAACAACTGGCTACCGAGGGCGCGCTGAAACTCACACTCCAGGCCCAGTGCCTGGAGCAGGCCGACGAATTTGGGCCGAACGAAATCGCGATAATCCATGACTGTCATATCCCTGAAAGTAAAAAATAGGCGGTAGTCAGCGTCAGTCTTGAGTGACCTTTGCGCTGTAGAGCACTTGATAGGCGGCGCTGAATCCGTTGTCGTCGCGGTTCATCACCAGGCAATGCTCAAGGCTCGCGGCGTGGGGCGCGCCCTGAATAAACGGCAGGTTTGCCACTGGCTGCTGCAAACCGGCAATCGGCGGCACGCTTTGGGCCTGCAATGCGCAACGCGCAAGCATCAGATCCACCAGGCTCGGCGCCGCGCTGAGAATGCCGTTGATCGCCAACCCGCTGGTGATGTGCGAGGCGCGCGCAAGGGCCAGCGTCTGGCACAACACGCTGTCTTTGTGCGCATCGCCGGTGCCGCTGCACACCAACAGATCGGTTGGGCTGTCGGGCAGGCTCAAGCGACCGAGGGTGGCATGGGCCGTCATGTCGGCGAGGCACGCCTGAGGACCGGCCGGCAGGTCTTCGCGCCGGCGCAGCACCAATGCTGCCGCGCCCTCCCCGGCAATGCCGCCGGTGCCCCGAAGGTCAAACGGCAGCAGAGTGTTCGAGCCGTTGGCGCTGATGACTCCCGCCTGGACCAACCCGGACAGCGCCAGGGCATCCAGCTCGCTGCCCGCACCGACAATGATTGCCGCATCAATCCGGCCATCCTGCAAAGCGGCCGTAGCCTCACGCAAGGCTGCCAGGTTGCCGGCGACACCTTGCATATAGGCGTTGCACTCACCCACCAGTTTCAGCGCCAGGCTGGTGACACCCAGCAAGCAGTTGCTCAAGCCTTTGAGCACCAGAAAAGGGTCCTGGGCACGGTCTTGCAGGATCCGTCTGGCGAACGCCGCCATGTCGGCGACGCCGTCCTGCCGACAGCCGAGCAACAATTCGGCATAGGATTCCAGAGACGGATGGGTGTAGCCGCCCTGACAGCAATACAAACCGAAACGGACATCCGGCTGCTCATCGGCCAGGCCTGCTTCTTCCAAAGCCTGACGTACCGCGCTGACACCCCAGATCACTGCCGGCGTGCAGTAACGCTGAAGGTTTTGCGCAAGGTCTTGTCGGCTGCGTTGGTGGTCCTGATCCTGAATTTGCCCGAACGCCACCACGCGTTCGCTGCTGAACCGTCGGGCGTTCAGCGCCGTAATTGCGCTGCGCCCTTCGTTCGCAGCCGCCCAGAAAGACTCGACACCCCAGCCACTGGGCAACACGCAACCCGCACCGGCAATCGCGATAGCCTGTTTCATCGCGGCACCTCCCGGTACTTGCCCAGCGCCAGTGAAGTGTTGAGCCCGCCGAAACCGAAGGAGTTGCTCAGGGCAACGTCGACCTTGCGCTTGACCGCTTGATGGGCGCAGTAGTCGAGGTCGCATTGTTCGTCGGCATCATGCAGGTTCAGGGTCGGCGTGACCCGATCATCCCGGCAGGCCAGGGCCGTGAGCATGAACTCCGGTGCTCCGGCGGCCGCAATCAGGTGGCCGAACTGGGATTTGTTGGCCGTCACCAGCAACCGCCGATAATGTTCGCGCTCGGCGAACAGGGTCTTGATCGCCAGGGTTTCGGCGGCATCGTTGAGCGGTGTCGACGTACCGTGGGCATTGATCAGATCGACCTGTTGCGGCTCCAGCCCTGCATCCGTCAGGGCCATCTGCATCGCCAGCACCGCTCCCCGGCCCTGCGGGTCGGGCGCGGTGATTTTGTAGGCATCCAGGCTGCTGCCGAAACCCAGCACTTCGGCGTACGGCGTTGCCCCTCGGGCGAGCGCCCGTTCGAGGGTTTCGAGCACGACAAAACCACCGCCTTCACCCGCAATCAAGCCACTGCGATGGCGGTCGAACGGCCGACACAGTTCGGTGCCCCAACGCTGCTCGCTGCTGGCGGCGCCGAGCAGATACAGCGCGGTCATGGTGTCCAGGCTCAGCACCGAATCGGCGCCCCCGGCAATGGCCAGCTCGACCTCGCCGCGACGGATCATCTGGAATGCATTGCCGATGGCCTGGGACGCTCCCGCGCAGGCGCTGCTGATATTGATCACCGGGCCTTCACTGCCGATACCATCGGCAATCACCCGCGCAAGGCGGTCGTTGCTCTGACACAGTGAACTGTCAGGATCGACCTGCGCCTGTCGCGCCATCAATTGAGCCCAGGACGGAGCCTGCGCCGGGTTATCCGCCAGGCTGAGCAGCATGTCCTGCAAACGATGAGCAGGTGCGCCGGACGCTGACAATACCGCCGCGCCACGCAACTGTTCGGGGCTCAGGCCACTGTCGGCAATGGCTTGGGTGGCCGCGACCCAACCAAAGCGGGTGCGTTTTTCCAGCGACAATCCCCAGGCCGGATGGTCTTTCAAGTGTGCCGGCATCAAGCCCATATCCACGGGCGCTGCGTAACGCACGGGGAACGCACCCGCCTCGACGCCTTCCGGTTGCCATGGCCGAATGCAATGCTCGCCGGCCAACATTCTTTGCCACATGGACTGCCACTCGAAACCGAAGCCGGTGACGGCGCCCATGCCCGTGATCACGATCCGTGTGGGGCTCATGGATAACTCTCCATTGTCTCTGTGTCCGACGACGTTCTGGCCAGCAGCACCGCGCCCCAATGCCCGCCTCGGCTATGTTCGAGCAACAGCGTGTAACGGCTGCCATCCAGTGCCCAGGTCACAGCGATTTCGCTGAGCAAGGCGCTGGCGCCCAGGTCACCTACCAGCGCCTTGGAGTGTTCGAGGGTGTGCCCCGATAGGGTAAACAACGCGGCAATCTGCGGATCCTGTGCATCGGCGACGACTTGCCCGACATCGCTGAGGCACAGTTTTTCGTTGCTCAAAGCGCGCTCGATGACGTCGCGACCAACCGCCAGCCCACGCTCGGGTTGCGCGCTGTAACCACGGGCAAACCCGGCAATGCGCAACGCAGATTGAGCACCGCTGCCCGGGTTGGTCGTCAGCAACAGTGCCGCAGCACCTTCGCCGAAAACCCACGGGCCGGGGTTCACAGGTGGGTGTGTAGCGTCACGCAGGTACAACGCCGGAGTGATGTTCGGGCTGCTACTGACGACGACGGCAGCATCGGCACGGCCTTCGCTCAGATGGGCGGCGGCCTCCATCAAAGCATCCAGCCCGGCATTGCCCTGGGAGCAAAAACCGCCCATGGGCCCCTTGCAACGCAAGGCCTCGGCCGCGTGGGCCATGACGCTGCTGTTGAGCATCATCAACGCATGCAGCGGCGGTGTGTGGGCAAAGAACTGCGCCAACAGATCCGCCGGTTGTGCGCCAATGGCCTGCACTGCATCCCAGCACGAGCTGGGGCCATCCACTTCCGGAATGGCAGCGGTCAATGCGATCCGCTCATCGGGCAGTTCCAGACCACGCAAGGCCTCGGCGAGACGGCCGGCGCAATACAGCAGCCGCGCGCCCTGAGGCTCGAGGCTGCGGGACAGTTTGCGGTCGTACACACCAGCCGGCAAGGCGGGCGCTGTGACACAACGGGCCAGGCGTGCCGGGTCGAAATCCAGCGGTTGCGCGGCCTGAGGTTGACTGTCACGAGGCGCACATTCAGTACCGGCGGCGTTGAGTACCGACGCTGCAGTGATATAAACAGCAGTTGAATTGGATCTGGTCATGTCATGCCCTGCCCAGCACCAACGAACTATTTACGCCACCAAACCCGAAGGAGTTTGAGAGCACGACATTGATCGGTTGCTGCAACGGTTCGCAAAGGAATTTCAACTCCGGAAATTCGGATTTTTCCGGCTGAAAATTGAGGGTCGGCAAGGCCACGCCCAACTGGATGCTCATCAACGACAGCACCGCCTCAATGGCACCACTGCCGGCCAACGAATGCCCTACGGCAGATTTGTTGGCGGTGAACGTCATCTGCTCCAGGGTTTCGCCGAAGAGCTGCGCCAGGCCCAGGGCCTCGCAACGGTCATTGGCCTGTGTCGACGTACCGTGAACATTCACATGGTCCACAGCCGCACTGGGCAGTTCGGCATCGGCCAGGGCCGCGGTCATGCAGGCGGCGTACTTGCTGCCATCGCGGCTGCTGGAGGTGATTTTCTCTGCCTCGCACAGATTCGCGTAACCCAGCACCCGGCCCAGCGAACAGGCCTGACGACGCTCGGCATGCTCGCGGGATTCAAGCACCAACAGCGCCGCCCCTTCACTCAGCACAAAACCGCAGCGGTCCGGCATGAACGGCCGGCTCTGTTCTTGTGGGGAAAAGTCCACTCGCTGGCAGAGTGCGCCCAGCCCATCAAAGCTGTAGTAGGACAATTCATGGGCCATCAACTCCACCGCGCCACACAACGCCAGGTCGATCTCGCCACGGGCGATCGCTCGATAGGCGCTGCCGATGGCCATGGTGCCGGCGGCACAGGCATCGGAATGTGTGGAGATATGGTCACGTACACCCAGCCATTCGGCGAGATGGCGGGTTTGCTGATCAACCCGCCGGGCAAACGCCCCACCGCTGAAGGTGTGGTTATCCAGGTACTGGTCGAGATCGACCCGCCCCTGATCGTCCATGTAACGGCTAGCGTCCCGCAAATCACCGCTCACGCAATGTTTGTTGGCCCCGACAAAAATACCGCTGGCGACTCGGGCAAATGCGCCGTCGGCCAACCCGGCATGGGCCAGCGCCTGACGGGCCACGTAATGCGCCAGCCATTCCTGGCGGGAGGTGGTCTGCAGATCGCCCGGAAAGGCCGCCGCGATGGCCTGCCATTGTTGCTCATCGATAAATCCGGCCGCCGGGTTCGCAAAACCCAGTTCGACAAACGCCGGGTGCCGGCGAATGCAGGAACGGTTTTCGCTGATCGTCGTGAACAGCGAGCCCGCATCCAGTGCCGTGGGAGCCACCAGGCCATAGCCGGTGACCAGAACCTCTCGGGCCTGCATCAAGGCAACCCCTACGCCGAAGCTTTCAACTGGGTGGCCGCGTACTGCTCAACCAACAGACGCGAGATCGAGTCACCGTCCAGAGGGGTCAGGCGAGCACTGCACCCGCCACACACCACTTGTTTGCGTTCATTGAGTTGGGCATGAACCGCGCCACACTCAGGGCAGGCCTCGGGGAGGTAGTTGAAAACGTTATGGCATTGCTGCGCCCAGTTACGCACGGTGGTGGCCGAGAAGACATCGCCCGGCTGCATGCCCACGTGCAACTGGCCCGGCGCATAAGCGCTGAGGCTCTGCTCCAGCAAGGCCACGCCGTCCTGCGTGATTCGGCCTTTTTCGACAAACCGGGTGGCGTCGCCGAACACCGCTACCGCGTGATCCAGCACGCTGGTTTTCGGCAAGGTGCAACCGTACTGACGGCCCAACTGGAAGCTCAGGTCGACGATGTCCAGCGAGTCGGCGCCGAGGTCGTCAACGATACTGCTGTGCTCTGCCACGTCGGCCTGGTCCAACACCAGCAACTGCGCAAGAATCTCCTGTGTACTGCTGATAACGCTGTCCAATTCCAAGGGATTGTTCATTGATTGTTTCCCTACAAAAGCCGCATTGAATGAATAAATTCATCGGGCCAAAAAATGCTGTTTTCAGGCCAGATATATCGAGGGCCGGGAGTCTAAAGTCTCCCCCTAAGGGGAGAGTCAACGTGCCATCATCGCTTTTTGCGAGAAATCCCGACGCGCCTTGGAACCTTTGATTTATGCAGCTCAATGGTGCTTGGAGAGGGATCGTAAAATGACAAAATCGATTGTTTGAAACAGCACGATAGTTCCAGAAGTGGGATATAACCGTGACCGCAAACACCAGAGGCATCATGCGCAGCGGAACGGTTTTCTTCGAGGCGTGAATCTCGTCGATTAGCAGGTTATTGCCTGCGTTCACCGGCTTGCCGATCAAGTGATAAACCAGCCCCACTGCAAAGCCGGTCAGAGGCAACAGCCAGATGGCCCAGCGGTGGGTTGCACGCCATTGGGCCGCGTGATCGAGGGAGAACAGAAGCAGCGCGGATACTGATCCCGCAAGAAGCGCTACGGCGCTGGCAAGCACCAGCCATAGGCTGCTGGAGTATCAAAGGGTATTTTGGGGAAAATTTTTCTGATTCCGGCGTTTCTCATGGGCCAGGGCCTTTGGAAGTTGACTACCCATGTCATTCTCCGTAGATGGACCAACCTTACTCCAGCCCTGCTCGCTGAATATCACCTGATGACTCATACCCCGGCGTCCAGCGCCACGTCGGCGCGGACAGGTGTTCAAAGAAGAAATCGGAAACAGCTCTGATCTTCACTGGCCGGGTTCGCGCAGACGGTGTCACGAAATACAAGCCGCCCCGAGTCATACTCCACTCCGGCAAGATTCTTTCCAGGCGCCCATCCGTCAGATACTCACTCGCGATGAACTCAGGCAGTTCAGAGATCGCCATCCCTTCTAGCAGCATTGGGATCATCGCCTCCGAATTAGTGACACGCAAAGGCCCGGTAGGCACGACATCCTCTTCTACTCCAGATGTATGCGTGAATCTCCAGACTTGCGTCCGAGCACGGTAGGCGTAGCTAAGGCAAGGCATACTTGCAAGCTCTCGGGGGTGCTTTGGCCTTCCGTGCTGATTGAGGTAGGCCGGTGAGGCGACAAGAAACTGAGTCACGGCACACAGTTTTCTAGCCACCAATGAAGAGTCGGGCAATGCAGCGATCCTCAAGGCCGCGTCAAAGCCATCCGCGATCAAGTCGACCGAAGCGTCGGACAAATGGAGGTCTACCGAGAGCTCTGGATACTGCCGAATGAGTTGGGGCATCAAGGGCGCGACCCATCTCAAGCCGAACGACATGGGGATCGCGAGGCGAACCAGGCCGCGAGGTCGAACGGAGAGCTCCATTGCCTCGCCTTCCACCTCTTCGGCCTGTCGGTAGATTTCCCCAGCCCTGCCCGCCATGCTCTGACCGAACTCGGTCAATGAAAGTTGTCGAGATGTGCGGTTGAACAGGCGCCCCCCCAGTCGCTCCTCCAGCCGTGCTACCGCCCTGGACACTGTGGGTACTGAAACGCCCATGACTCTGGCGGCGGCTGCGAACGAGCCCTCCTCGGCTACCTTGGCAAACATCGCCAACCCTTCAAAATCCGGAAGTTTGCTCATTTCATTTCTGCAACGATGAGTTTCCAACAATTCTATTTTGGTTTTTCCCGGTCGTCGATACGCTTCTCCCAACGCAACATCGCAAACACCGGAGATGATCATGACTGGCAAGCTTGAAAACAAAATCGCAATCGTGACTGGCGGAACCTCGGGCATCGGCCTGGCGACCGCCAAGCTTTTTGCTCAACAAGGCGCACGAGTATTCATCACAGGGCGCCGCCAGGCGGAGTTGGACAACGCCGTCGCACAGATTGGCAGCGCGGTAGGGGTTCGAGTGGATTCTTCCAAGCCGGACGAACTTGATGCCCTGTACCAACAGGTGGCTGCAGAGCACGGGCGAATCGACGTGTTGTTCGCAAACGCAGGGGGTGGCTCGATGTTGCCTCTGGGAGACATTTCTGAAGAACATTACTACGACACTTTTGATCGTAACGTCAAAGGTACGCTGTTCACGGTTCAGAAAGCGCTGCCACTTCTGGCTCAAGGCGCTTCAGT
The DNA here is from genome assembly GCF_002113575.1 of Pseudomonas sp. B8(2017). NCBI lineage: Bacteria > Pseudomonadati > Pseudomonadota > Gammaproteobacteria > Pseudomonadales > Pseudomonadaceae > Pseudomonas > Pseudomonas sp. B8(2017). The sequence continues at coordinate 85,240 of NZ_NEIO01000010.1, forward strand.
GATTTTGACCGGTTCCACTGCCGCCAGCTCGGGCACACCCGCATTCAGCGTGTACGCGGCCTCCAAGGCTGCAGTGCGTGCCTTTGCCCGTAACTGGATCCTCGACCTTAAAGATCGCAACATCCGGGTCAACACCATCAGCCCCGGCGCGACTCGCACCCCGGGTCTGGTAGACCTCGCCGGGCCGGACGCAGCTCAGCAGCAAGGCCTGCTGGACTACCTGGCATCGCAGATTCCCTTGGGGCGCGTCGGCGAGCCTGAAGAGATTGCCAAAGCCGCTCTGTTCCTGGCGTCCAGCGACGCCAGCTTCGTCAACGGGGCCGAACTGTTCGTCGACGGTGGCCAGGCGCAAGTCTAACGAGTAAAGGCCGCGACAAATGCGGCCTTCCCTCACTGTTTGAGGGAGCCTGTCAGTGTCGTCTCGACCGTTCTATGGACATTGCACTTTGCCTCGAAACATTAAGAAACATCTTTGCTGGAATTTAAGTTGTACGACATCCTATCTACTGTGATCGACTACGCTCCGCTCTCACAAAAAAAACAATGGAGTCACCATGTCGAGCATACCTTCTGTCGAGGGGAAAACTGCCGTAACCCCTCAAAATCGCCTGTCAAAGCTGATCAAATTGCTTGGCCCCGGCGTCATCGCGGTTCTGTCGTGGCTGGGGGCAGGAGATCTGATAACCTCATCTGTCGCCGGGGCGAACTACGGTTACGCCATGATGTGGGTGCTGGCCGTTTCGCTGTTGCTCCGGTACCTGATCGTAAACATCATCGCCCGCTTCCAGCTGTGCAATAACCAAGGGATGACCATTCTGCAGGGCTATGCGCAGCTGCACCCGGTGTTCGCCTGGTTCATGTTGGCCTATGCCCTGTTGATGGGGCACCTGATGAACGCCTACATGATCAAGGGTGCGGGTGAAGCGCTTGCGATGTTGCTGCGGATCGACTACCCACTGCTGTGCTCCATGGCCGTGGTGCTGGCCGTGTGGATGCTGGTGGGGCGCAACATCTACGCAATGATCGAAGGCGTCATGAAAGTACTGTTGGCGGTGATGACCCTGGCCTTCCTGGCGCTGGCGGTGATGTCCGGCCCCGACGTGGCGGGTATCGTCAAAGGCACCATCGGTTTCAGCATTCCAGCCGATGAAGGCGTTCACGGCGCACTGCTGGTAGCGGTATCGGTGATCGGTGCCGTGGCAGGTTCGGTAGCCAACTTCGTGCACCCCTATGTCATGCGTGAAAAAGGCTGGGTCGGCCCGCAACACAAACGCATCCAGCGCAACGACCTGCTGTTTGCGGTATTCGTCGGTATCGTCATCAACCTGGCAATCTGGATCGTCGGCGCGGAAATCCTGCGGCCCAACGGCATCGAGGTGAAAACGCTTGGCGACCTGGGCAAGGCGTTGGAACTGTTCTTCGGCCCAATCGGCTGGTACATCTTCTTCGTCGGCGTATTCGCCACCTTGTTCGCCAGCATTTCTGGCAAGACCACTGCGTTCCCCATGCTGATCACCGACGCTTTCCAGCATGTGAAGCCCGAGCGGCGCGAACGCTATGGAAAGGAATTCCACAACGACCCGATGCACAAATGGTTCATGTTGTTCATCCTGGTGACGCCACTGGCCTGGTCGATCCCGGGTATGCCCGACTTCGTGACCCTTACCATCGGTGTCAGCGCGCTGAACATCATCGGCCTGCCGGTGATCTCGCTGGGCCTGCTGATCATGTCCAACCAGAAATCGCTGCTGGGCAAGGCGTACCGCAACAACTGGTTCGAAAACATCGCGCTGGCCTTCGCCACTGGCCTGGCGCTATGGGTAGCCTTCCAGCTGGCAGTAGACCTTATCGCCTGAAGGTAACGCACAGCCCTGGCTCAATGCTGGCCGGGGCTGACCGGCACTGCGCCTCTGCCTGATACCGGCGTGACCGGTATTTTTCTGCCTGCATTCCATTACGCAGCGTACCACCGGACTTGTTGGTCTGAACTTTACGACCCGCCTTGGCTTCCCCTGCATATCCATCACGCAAAGATGCCTAGCAGAAGGCTGACATTTTCGAGATCTACAGGGGTTCGCAAAATGATCGATCAAGCGACAGGTATGAAATCAGGTGAACGCTATCGCGTGGAAAACGTGGAGCGGGCACATCAGTTCCCAGGCTTCTTCCAGGACGGGAAGTACTACCTCGGCCCTGAGCTTCTGACCGCCGTGGGTTGGATCGAGGGCAAGCGTTTCATCTACGACAGCGTGGATGCCGAAGGGGAACCCGTGTTTCCGAACCGGGAGGCTGGCACGGTTGAAGGGCTGACGTTGACCCTGGTCGACGGCACCGCTCTTGAAATCTCTCGGATCGAAGCCAGCGAAACGATCGCGTCAGTTGACGACCAGACTACGTCTGGCAAAGAGCGGGAATCGCCCCGAGAGGGCTATCCGGGCAGAGGGCCGCTGCGCGGCAAAGTCGTGGTCATCACTGGTGCTTCCAGCGGTATCGGCCGTGCCGCCGCGCACGCATTTGCCTGCAAGGGTGCTCGTTTGGTGCTTGCCGCGCGCGATGAACAAGCGTTGTTCGACGTCCTGGACGAATGCACCGACTGCGGGACGGATGCCATAGCGATCACGACCGATGTCACCCGCAACGACCAGGTGCAAGCGCTGGCCGCGCAGGCAGCAGCATTTGGCCGCGGACGGATCGATATCTGGATCAACAACGCTGGCGTTGGCGCGGTCGGCAATTTCGAGGAAACTCCACTGGAGGCCCATGAGCAGGTCATCCAGACTGACCTGATGGGTTACCTGCGCGGCGCTTTTGTAGCCCTTCCCCTGTTCAAGGCCCAAGGCAGCGGCATCCTGATCAACACACTGTCACTGGGCAGCTGGGTGGCCCAACCCTATGCAGCCGCGTACTCGGCTAGCAAGTTCGGCTTGCGTGGCCTGACCGAGGCGCTGCGGGGGGAATTGACGGAGTTTCGCGATATCCACGTGTGCGATATCTATCCGGCCGTCATGGACACACCGGGCTTCCGAGACGGCGGCAACTACACAGGCCATGCGCTGACGCCTCCGGGCCCTGTATATGATCCCGAACTTGTGGCGAAGGCCATGGTGGCCTGCGCAATCTCACCACGCGCTCACACCACGGTCGGTGCCACGGCCCGCCTGGCGCATCTGGCCAGTTACCTGGTACCAGGTCTGCCTCTGTTATCGGGGTGGCTGACGCGTCGGGGAATAAACCGCAGTCCCAAAGCCGAAACATCATCTGGCAACCTCTTTGAGCCGCCGAGTGGCAGGAGGAGTATCGACGGGGGTTGGAGGAAGTCAAAAGACAAGACGCCTCTACTGATCGGCGCAGCGGCGCTTGGAATGATCGTAGGTTTTGCAATCACCCATTCACGACGCAGGAGCTGAACGACCGTGCCGTCAAACTCGACGCAAGTCAGAACCCTCCCAAAGGTTGGAGAACAAAGCTCTGTGGCGCCACAGTCGCCCGCACGGGTTCTTTCGCGCAACCCGTCGGGACGAGCAGAAAGCAGTGGAGCAAACGCCCCCCTGCCTGACGTCCGAGTTGAACACAGACTTTCCTGTGTGACGACATGAGGTGAAAGATCATGGCTGACAACCAATCCAATCGTGGCCACCAAGGTGGTACCGCACAGAACAACCCAGGCAACTTTGCCAATGACCGTGAGAAGGCATCGGAGGCAGGTCACAAAGGCGGCCAGAGCTCTGGGGGCAATTTTGCCAACGACCGTGAGCGCGCCTCCGAGGCAGGACGCAAAGGCGGACAGAACAGCCACGGCGGCGGTCGTGGTAGTGAAAATCGCTAACTTGAAATGAGTTCGGCCAGGGTGCACGGCGCCCTGGCTTTTTTTCAGATTGAACGCAGCGGCCACCAGACGTGCCGCGTCGGTTTCAAACTACACCGAAGCAGTGAGCCGCCCCTTCCACGCTTCGTATCTGGCAAGCAGCGGTTGAACGCTCAATCCGTGCAGCAGAATGCTTAGCGCCACCACCGATAGAACCAGGTTGATGCTCTGCGCGGCTGACGTGGCAAGCAGCCCGTGATTGAGGGCGTAGAACAGATAGTAGAAGCTGCCGATTCCTCGAATGCCAAACCATCCCAATAGCCCACGCTGCCGGATATCCAGCATTCCTCGAGCCGGGAACAGGAGGATGCTCAAGGGACGAATCAGCAGGAAAAGCGCTGCGGCTACGATCAAGGCCCGCCAGTCCCAATGCTCGATGAGTACTACCCCGAGCATGGTCACCAGAAACACCTCCATTGCCCGTTCGATCAAGCTGCCGAAAGCCAGCATATCCCCCAACATGATGCCTGCTGCCACCTGCGAGTCGTCGAGGCCTTGCACATCGCCTTTGACGGCCATCTCCGGCGCCACATGCTGGTGGCCTACCACGGGCTGTACCAGATGTTCAGCAGCCGGCTCTTCGGGGCCATTGGAGGTCTGAACCTCTGCCTGGCGTAAACCGAGGCCAGCAGCGAACACCGCTAAAAACCCATAGGTCTGAACCGACTCGGCGCTCACGTAAGCCAGCGCAATCAGGGCAAGGGCCAGGTAGTCATTGGGCGACACGGTACTGTCGTCGTTGCGCAGTCGCAAAAAGAGCGTGAGCTTGCCCAGGCCGCGCCCCATCCAGTAACCAAGCAACAGGCCTGCGGTCACCGCCCACAGCATGTCCTTGAACAACCAGTCACTGAACCATGCCTGGCCGGTATCCTGCTGAAGGAACAACCCGAGGATGACGAAGGGGAACGCCACGCCATCGTTGAGCCCTGCCTCGCCAGACAAGCTGAAACGCACCGGATCATCATCACGGGCATCAACCACCTGTACCAGGGTGGCAAGCACGGGGTCTGTGGGTGCGAGTATCGCCCCGATCAAAACCGATATGCCCCACCCCAGGTTCAGGCCATGATGCAGCACCAGCGTTACCCCACCGATGCAGACCAACATCACCGGCCCCGCCAGGTAGAAGGCGCCCCACCATCTGCGGTCATGCAAGGGCAGGCGCAACTTCAAGCCACTGAAGAACAGCGAAAACAGCACAGCGACTTCGGTGAGGTGCTCCATCCAGCCGCTCGCCTTGCTCAGGTCCAGATGAAGAAAACCCAACCCCGATGTGCCCAGGCCGATACCCAGGGCAAGGCACACCACGGACGAAGTCACAGGGATCCATCGCAGGTAGGAGGATGAGAGCGCCAGTAGCAGCAAGACGGCGCCCAGCATGGCGAACCAGACGATGAAGGTCATCTGCGCACAAGCCTTGAAAGAATTTTCGACTACATTTTGGACTTTCTGGCGAAACAGGTCGTTCCGCTGCATTTGCCTCCATCGGAGTGGCAGATGGTATTCCACATGCGGACGCAGTCCCGTACTGCACCCTACCCCCCAGACAAACCAGACCCACCAGCGAATGAGCGGGCCAACCTCAGCTGAACGATGCAGTTCGGCGCATGCAGAATGCCCTCACCCCTTCATCAAAATCACTGCTGGTGCTCAGGCGCACAAACGTTTCCCGCTCGTTTTCCAATGCAATGGGCAGCCCATCAAGCAGACCATTGCGCAACAGCGCCTTGGCGCCTGCCTGGGCGGCGCTTGCACCAGCGACCAGACGGCCAGCAATGCGCAGGCCTGTTGCCTGCAAATGCTCGCTGGCCACTACGTCCATGATCAAGCCAAGCGAGCGAGCCTCACAGGCCGTCAGTGATCCATTGAGCAATGCAAGGGCCAAGGCGCGGTGCAGGCCAAGTTGGCGCGGCAAATGCCAACTGCCACCGCCGTCCGGGGTGATGCCGATACCACCGTAGGCATAGTGCAGGCGAGTATCTTCACTGGCGATCAACAGATCACAGCTCAACGCCAATGAAAGCCCGAAGCCGGCAACGGCGCCATTGAGCAGCCCCAGCACAGGGCACGGCAACCTGGTGATACCAAGCACCGCTTCGTTCACAGCGCCGACCAGTTGTTCGACACCTTCCATGCAGGCTTGCTGCTCCCCCGCGAGCAACTGGCGGAAATGTTGCACATCACCGCCCACCGAAAAGTGCTCAGCGCTGCTACGCATCACCACTACCTTCGGCGGACGCGCTGCCAAGGTTCGAACTGCATCAAGCAGTGCAGTTGCCATCGTGATATCGAAACTGTTGCGACGCTCGCGGTTTCCCAGGGTCAGGAAGGCAATTTCATCCTGCCGCTCTACATGAACTTGCATGTTCACCTCGCCTGTCCGCGTTTGGGCCGCATATTGCTGTCGAAATCATCCAGTGACGGAAACACCAGAGGTGGACGCTCATCGAGCGTCAGCAGGTGCTGACGGTATTGTTCGAGGTACTCATGTCGAGCGTCTTCGCTGATGTACGGCACATGAAACGCGGCGAATGGAGGTAGTACCGACAAACCTACGTAGCCGAGCACGCCACGCTGGATGGGCCGCAATAAAGTTTCCAGTTCGCCATGAATCGCATCCGGGCCGAACATGTGCGGCTGCCCTCCCAGCGAGAATGCCAGCATCGCTTGCTTGCCCTTGAGCCCGCCGTGGTCGTAGATGCGCTTGCCGCCATAGCAGTAGCCCGAGACAAACACTCGGTCGATCCAGCCCTTGAGGATGGCTGGCATGCTGAACCAGTAGATGGGGAAATTGAGGATGATGAGATCGGCCCAGCGAATCTTGTCCAGCTCGCCAGCAATGTCAGCGGCCAAAGTCCCACTGCTGACGGCATGACGCTGTTCAAGGGCGTAGACCAGGTAATCCGAGTTTGCACGCTCCCGGAAGTCTTCGGCACTGGCCACCGGATTGAACCGCATGGCATACAGGTCCGACATCACTACACAATGGCCCTTGTCCTCCAGGACCTCTGCTGCCAGCCGCGCCATGGCGCTGTTGAATGACCGGGGTTCGTTGTGGGCGTGGACAATCAGAACGTTCATGGCAACTCCAGCAGTTTGACACCGTTGTACTTGAGGAAGAATTCGTCGGCTTTGCGCACTACATCGCGATAGCGCCCATTCAGGGCCATGCGCATCATGTCCAGCTGCAGTTGCTCCTGATCGATCATGTAATCGAGAAAGCGCTGTGCGCCTGAGGGGCCCGCTTCGCGCAGCCTTTGCAGCCAGGCAAAGTACTTCACGGTCTCACGATGGACCAACCGCAGCAGCAACCCTTGCAGAGGCCGCGGGACAGAGGAAACCAGCCATGATTTCCAGCGGGTGAACAGGCCAGGGGCCGTGTCCAGCCCCCACAACTGAGCTGCGGCTTCGTAGCGTGGCTGGTTGAAGGTTTCAAGGTCGGCGTAGGTTTTCCAGAACGGGTGCGCTGGCTGGCCCTGCAGGCGTGTGGCCATGCGCCTGACTGCAGCCCTGGCGAAGGCGCGGTTGGCCAGCTCGTGACGGAAGCCCTTGATGAATGTGCCTGACGGCATAGAGAAATCACCATTACTGTTGGTCGAGAATCCGAAGGTGCCGGGCAGCCGTGAGTCATGGCCCGGCAATGTAATCGAGCAGTACCTTTCGTTGCTGATCGTCATGCAGTTGCAAGGCGATCCCTCGCATCCAGACCGCCAACTCGCTGGCATGCTGTTCGCTGCCACGTAGCCCGTCGCTGAACGATTGCAACTGTCGGTCGAGGTAGGCTCGGTCGAGCACACGCAGGTTGGGCGTTTTCAGGTGCGCAAAGCCCTGCCCCTGCGGCCCGTGGCATGCGGCACAGGTGTGTTGGTAAAGCGCTTGGCCCTCGCCGTTGGATGTGGTCGGCGCATTTGCAGGCTCGGCACCAAGGGCAGCGAAATAGCGCGCCAGCGGTTCCTGGTCACCTTCCGCCACATTGGCCGCGATGGCGCGCATCTGTGCGCCATGGCCATCCCGCGGGGCGTAGCCTCTGCGCCCTGCCTTGAAATCGCGTAATTGCGTGAGCAGGTAATCAACCTGCTGCCCAGCCAGGCGTGGTGCGCCCAGCGTCGGGTTGCCCTGGCCCTCGGCGCCATGGCAGGCCACGCAGGTGGCGGCCTGGGGCGGTGGTGTAGCAGCGTGTGCCTGCAACGTGACGGCAAATACCAGCAGGCTGGCACAAAGACTTGGCTTCATCGGTAGGGGTGCTCTCATTGTCGTTCTCGTTCGGCGATACGCTGTAGCAGCCGGTTGCGGGTAGTCTCGACATCCGCAGGCACTGCCCCACGCCACTGCTGTATTTCATCGCCGGTATAGGGTTTGAAGTCCGGGGGTAGATGGCCGGCATCGAAACGCACCAGCATCCAGTTGAGGACTCCGGCCAGGGCATCGTCCGACAGCCCCGACAATGCCGAACCCGGTACCTGCACCAGATATTCGCGGCCGCCGGGTATCCAGAGGAACTTGCCCAACTGGCCGGCAAAGGCCGGCACGCTTCGCTGCGGGTTACCGCTGCCATCGGGCAAGTGGCAGCCCTGGCAATTGAGCATGTAATCGAACTGACGTGGCTCTGTGGCCGGTACCTGGGCCGACAGCGCTGCCAGCAACAGCATCCATGGCAGTCGCCCGGCCATGGTCACTCCTTGACCCCGATCACAACCGACAGCGAGCAGTGGTATGGCATGTCCGCCTGGCTGCCGGAACACCAGTTGAGGTCGTTGGAACTCTGCGGGCGGTATAGCGGCGTATCACCCTGGTCGCGCTGGCACACGCAACGTCCGCAGTTGCTCTTGCCACAGCAATCGTTGTACGAGATCACGTAGTCCTTGCCATCGGTGGGGTTGCGGCAGGTGCCGATCCAGGTGATGTCCGAGCGCACGGAGCCCGGCGGGCAACTGCTGGAAGTACCGCCGCAGCAGCCGCAGAGAAAACCGTCGATGGCACAGTGGCGCCAGTATTCGCAGCTGTTCGGGTCACCCGACTCCTGCAGCCCGGCACTGGACTGGGCGAACGCGCTGCCACGGAATACAGGCAACAGGGTCGTTGCCCCGACGCCGACCAGCAAGGTACCCAGCCCACCAAGAAAACCCCGGCGCGAAGTGCCGCGAGCGACGCGGCGGGTCAACAGTTGGGTGGCTTCGTCAAACCATTTGATGGTCATGCGTGGTACCCCTGCTGCGCGGCTTTGTACGCCTGGACCGTGGCATGCCCCAGGCGCCGTGCTTCCAACAGGCTTTCCAGGTGCTCACGGGTGTTGATCAGGCCATGGCTGGCGACCGTGCCGTGCTCGTCGATGAGCACGGCATAGGGCAGTTTGCTGATCTGGTAGGCCAGGCCCACCTCCCGCGACAGCAGGTAGGGGTATGCCTGCAAACCTTGGGCGGCAATGAAGGCCAGGTGCTCGTCAGGCTCACCATCACTGGCCAGCACGATGTGCAGGCGCTCCTGGCGACGCAGCGCATCGAGCACGGGCAACAGCGTCTTGCACACCGGACATGTCTCGGACAGGAAGAACAGCAAGGTGGCCTGCCCGCTCGCGCCGCCCAGGCTCACCGAGCCACCGGTCAGGCTCGCCAGCGTGAATACCGGCGCCGCGTCACCGGCCTTGATCGCCTTGCCCAGCGACAGTGCGCCTACCGGCTGGATACGCTCGTGCAGCAGCCCGACCTGACGCGCCAGGGCCCACACGGCGAGGATCAGCATCAGGGTGATCGCCCAGGACAGCAGGCTGGAAATGATCAAAGCATGAGTCATGGACGTTGCCTCAGGGATGCGCGGTTGGAGATCAGCAGGTTCGCCAGCAGGTACACAGCGGCAGCGCTGACAAAGACGAACACCAGGGTGAAGGCGTCCAGCCAGGTCAGCGGACGCTCGGCCATCGGTGCCAGCAGGTTGCAGGCGAGCAGCGCCAGCAGCAGGTTGCGCCATGCCAGTGCCGGCGCTGGAGGCTGAGGACGGCCACCGAAATGGCAGCCACAGTCCTCGATGGCAGAGCCCTGACGCACGGCCAGGGCCAGTACGCCGGCATACAGCACCAGCAGGCACACAGCTGGCAGCGCCGTCCATGGCCACCACAGGCCCAGCAGCAGGCCAGCGGCGCCCAGCACCTCAAGCATCGGCAGCGCATACGTCCAGACGGGCGCCGCGCACCATGCTCCCAACACCTGGGCATAGCGTTGCAGCACGTCGGCGAACGCTCGGGGTTCGTGCAGTTTGTGCAGTGCGGCGGCCCCCAGCAGCAAGCTCAGGGCGCCGACACTGGCGACATGCACCAAGGGGTCATGCAGCAGTTCGGCGATCACCATGGCGCCACCACATTCAGAAAGCCCAGGGGGATATCGCCGACGCTGCGCAAGTGCTCGCCGCTGTCGGCGTCGTACAGGTTCACTCCCTGGCGCAGCAGTGGGATCAGCCCGGCATCGCCCTCGGTCAGGTAGATCCACAGGGTGAACAGGCTCGGCATCGGCACCAGCCAGTCGAGGCTGTACAACCGTGGTTGCGCGCCCTGGCTGACGCCGATGGCGGTGCTCTGCTCCTTGAGCGGCAGGCGTGCAACACGCTTTTGCGTGGCCACATCGAACACCCACACCTCGGTGCCGGGCTTCTGGTAGTTCTCCGGCACATCTTTGTGCATCAACACATACAACCGCCCGCTCTGCTGGTGCAGGGCCACACCGTGGTTACCGGCAATACCCCACCCGTCGGTGCGTTCCTGCTCGCTCAGCAGCGACCATTGCTTGATCGGCCGCACGCCGTCGGGGTTCATGCCAAGGGCATAGGCGTGGTTGTGTTGCGAGACGAAGTACCAGGTGTCGCCATCACGTACACCGGTGGTCAGCAGCAGATCCTGCAGCGGATCGAACGCAGGGGCGGTGCGCTCTTGCAAGGCCACTTGCCCCTGCTCGTCCAGGCGCAGGTGGAAGAAGCCGCCGTTGCCGCAGATCGCGTAGAAGTCCCGCGGGCCGGCAGGATAGATCGAAGCACACCCAGGGATCGGCACTTCGGTGACGAAACGGCTGTTTTCCAGGTCCACCACCGAAATCGACTGTGCGGGGGTGAAGTTGAGCACCAGCAGGAAGCGTTCGTCGTCGGACAGCACGGTGAGGCCCGTTGAAATCAGCGCGGTCATGCGCTTGGCCGGGATCGGGATCTCGCGCTTGGGGCTGAGGGTCTTGGCGTCGTAGACGGTGACCACGTCGGTGCGCTTGCCGCGCACGCCACGGCTGAAGTAGATCTCGGTGGCATACAGTTCGTCGCGGCTGCGTGCGAGTTGCAAACCATTGGACCAGATGCCGGTGCTCAACTGGCCCAGGTTGCGACCCTGATCGTCGAACAGGTAGGCGCGGCCATCGACCATGTTGGGGGCATTGCTGCCCCATATCCAGAACCTGTGCTGGTCACGGTGATCACCGAGCACTTCGACACGGGCCTGCTCCGGCACGAACCCGGCCAACGCCAACGATGCCGCGCCGAACAACGACAGACCACACAACAGATGACACAAGGAACGCTTGAACATAGGGGCTCCGCAACAGGCGATCGGCCTGGGCTTGAGTCTATCGAGGGGTATTTTCGGTGGATTGGCGCGTAGTGACAGTTGCCTTGGCATCCGGTGCCACACCCTCGATAACGCCGGCAGCGCCGAACAGCAGCAGGTGGCCGGATTGCGCGGCCAGGGCCGACAGGTTCAGGCGGTCTTCGCGCTGGGCGCTGGTGAAGTGCGTCACCTGCGAATCGGAAACCGCCGTCAGGCCCGCATTGCCCACGAGGGCCACGCGGCCATCGTCCAGCTGCGTCACAGAAGTGATCGCCTGTTGGCTGCCACTGTCGAGTGCCTGCCAGTGTCGGCCCAGGCTGTCGCCCAGCAGCACCCGCCCACTCATTCCTGCCAGCAGCACGCGGCCATCGCGCAGGCCGGTGCCGGTCCACAGTGAGCCACTGACACCCGTGTCCAGGGGCTGCCAGGACACCCCCTGGTCAGTGGAGCGGTAGGCATGGCCGGCCTCGCCGACGATGAACAGGCTGCCGTCGGTGGCCTGGAACACCTGATTGAGGTGGAAGTCGTCGCCCTCCTCCCCCACCTGCATCGGTAGCCAGTTGACGCCGCCATCGACCGTACGCGCCGCATAGCCATAGGCACCCACGACCATGCCGTGATGGGCATCGGTGAACACCACCGACAACAGCACCGGCTTGCCCTCCAGGCGTTGTTGCAACACCCAGTCCTGGCCACCATCGACGCTACGCAGCTGCACTCCGCCATGCCCCACCGCCCAACCTTGACGATCGTCGATGAAACTGACCGCGGTCAGCAGCACATCCACCGGTACGCTGCGCGCCTGGCGCCATTGCTGGCCATCACCGGACAACGCCACCACGCCGTGGTCACCCACCGCAACCACCCCGGCACCGGTCCGGGCCACCGCCACCAATGGCGCATGGCGCACATCGTTCAGGGCAATGGCCGGCGCCGCCCATGTCTGTCCTGTGCACATCAGCCCCAGCAACCAGGGCAGCAATCGAACGGTCTTCATCAGTCAGCCCTTCTCAATGAGCGGCCAGGGGTGCGCGAACCGGCCCCCGTCGCGGAACCAGCATTTCCAGCACCACCGCCAAGGCCGGCAGCAGGGTCACGGCCATGAGCATGTTGGCCATGAACATGAAGGTCAGCAGCAGGCCCATGTCGGCCTGGAACTTCAGCGCCGAGAACGACCAGGTGGCCACCCCCACCGACAAGGTCAGCGCAGTGAACACTGTGGCCACACCCACCTCGCGCAGGGCCTGCTGGAACGCGGCGACGATGTCGCGCCCCACGGCCAGGTGCAGTTGCAGGCGGTTGTAGATATAGAAGGCGTAATCCACCCCCACGCCCACCGCGAGCACCATTACTGGCAAGGTGGCCACAGTCAGGCCGATGTCGAGGGCCTTCATGAACCAGTAGCCGAGGAAGGTCGCCAGGGTCAGCGGCAGGCAGCAGGCGAGCATGGCTCGCCAGTCGCGGTACACCAGCCCGACCAGCAAGACGATGGTCAGGTACACGTAGAGCATCATCGGCAGCTCGGAACTCTCCACCACCGCATTGGTGGCCGCCTGCACCCCGGCACTGCCGCTGGCCAGGCGCACGTCCACTCCGGGCAGGACATGACGCTCGCGGTACTGCTCGACGGCCGCGGTCACCTGCTTGAGAGTGCTGGCCTTGTGATCGGCCAGGTACAGGTTGACCGGCAGCACGGTGCAGTCGGCATCGAACAGGCGCAATGCTTCGGGCACCTGGCGCACGGTTTCGCCCAGGGACAGTTCGTCGACCGGCAGCGCCGCCCATTTCGGATTGCCTTCATTGACCCCGGAGGCTGCCAGCTTGGCCATGGCTGGCAGCGACTGCGCCGACAGCACGGCGGGCAAGGTGCCCAGGTACCAGGTGAGACGGTCGACATAGGCCATCACATCATGCCGGTAGCAACCGCCAGCCGAGGTCTGCACGGCCACGGTGAACAGGTCCAGCCCCAGGGCGAAATGGCTGACCACCTGCTCCACGTCCTGGTTGTAACGCGAGTCGGCGTGCAGCTCGGGCGCCCCCGGCAGCACATGGCCAATGTGCCGGCCTTGGCTCTGCCATACCGCCAGCGCCATCAGGCCGAAACCCAGCGCAGTCACCAGCACTGCGTTGCGTGGCTCGGCAATGCGCCCGAGGCCGGTCATCAGCCCCTCGCGGCGCGCCCGCAGGCGCTCTACCTTGGCCACGTAGTGCCGGTCGAAACGGCAGTAACTGGCCAGCAGCGGCAACATCACCAGGTTGGTGACGATCTTGTAGGCCACCCCCACCGAAGCGGTGATCGCCAGTTCGCGAATCATCGGGATCGGCACCAGCACCAGGGTGGCGAAGCCGACGAAAGCAGTGATCAGGGCCAGGGTGCCCGGGATCATCAAGCCGACGAAACTGCGCCGGGCGGCGGTCATGCCATCGGCACCGGCGCAGACCTCCTTGGCGATGAAGTTGACCTGCTGCACGCCGTGGGACACACCGATGGCGAACACCAGGAACGGCACCAGGATCGCCAGCGGATCGAGGCCGAAGCCCAGCAGCGTCAGGGTGCCGAACTGCCACACCACCGACACCAGCGAGCACACCAGCGGCAGCACGGTCAGCCGCCAGGAGCGGGTATACCAGTAGACGGCCAGTGCCGTGAGCACGAAGGCCAGGGCGAAGAACTCGACCACGCTGCGGGCGCCGCTGCCGATATCGCCCATTTGCTTGGCGAAGCCGATGATCTGCACATCAAAGTCAGCGTCGGCGTACTGCGCCCGCACCTGCGCTTCGAGCTGGCGGCTGAAGGCCAGGTAGTCCAGGCGCTTGCCCGTCACCGGGTCCGGGTCGGCCAGCTCCGCTACCACCATCGCCCCGCGCTGGTCGTTGGCTACCAGGCTGCCGACGAAACCACCGGCCAAGGTGCGCTCGCGGATGCCGGCGATGGCCCGGGCATCGAGGTTGCCGACAGTGACGTCGCCGCCGACCACGTCCTCGGCCTTCATGCCCTCCTCGGTGATCTGCACCGCGCGGGTGTTCGGCGTCCACAGCGAAGTGACGCTGCGCCGGTCGACGCCCGGCAGGAAGAACAGTGTCTGGGTCAAGTCATGCAGGCGAGTCAGTGCCGCCTTGTTCCAGATATCACCATGATTCGCCCGCAGCACCACGATGACCCGGTTGGCACCGAACAGTACATCCCGGTACTGGTTGAACGTCTTGATATAGGGGTGTTGCTGGGGCAGTTGTTTGTCGAAGCCCGCCGACATCTCCAGGCGCGCGGCGAACAGGCCCATCACCAGGGTAACCACGGCCAGCAGGCCGAGGGTCGCCAGGCGATGGCGAAAGACCAGGCGCTCGAGCGCCGAGACCAGATAAGCCAGCATGAAAAGCCTCCCCGCCACGCACCTTGCCAGCGCTTGGCGGCCGGATCAGAAGGAGTAGGAAATGTTGCCGCTGATGAAGTCGCGGTCGGCCATCAGGTTGTTGTCGCCCCCGCCCCAGTAGCGCACCCACTGCAGGCCGCCTTTCCAGCTGTCGCGGTAGTTGAACAGCAACGAGCTGGTCAGCGACTTGCGCCCCTCGACGAAGGGCATGGCGTTGGGCGTGGTGCCCTTGACGTCGTGGCTGAAGTCCAGCTGTGGCGTGACGGTCACGCCACTGCCGAACAGGTTCGGGTAGTTGACGCCGAACTCAGTCACGTAGCCCCAGGAGGTGCGGTCGGGCAGCGAGTAGTCCGGCAGTACGTAGGGCACCCGGCCCGAGTCATCCAGCCCCGGATAGCGAGTGACCGCTACCTCCGCCAGCAGGAAGCCATCAGACGCACCCAGGGCACTGGGGATGAAGCCCAAGGGGTCGTTAGCCGAAAAGGTGTAGGTGGCGTTGACGTCAGCCTGCCATTTGCGTTCCTCGACAAAACCCTTGCTCACCCCGGTGTCGAACACGCTGTAACGGTTGAAACTGCCAGTGAAGGCCTGCCCGAACGCTACCGTGGGGTCTATTGCCACGCTATCCCGGGGCCGGAACGACAGCTCGCCGGCCACGGCCACAGGGCCGACCAGGGTGCTCATCGACAGGCCGAACAGGTCTTTGTCCTCGCCATAGTTGATGAAATAGTCGTCCACGACCAAGGCGTCAGGATTGCTCCGTGCCGTATAGCCGACAAAGGGCAGCTTGTCGTGATAGCGCTGATAGAACAGGCCGAACTCGGTGTTTATCGACTCGGCCATCCAGCGCAGCGCCAGGCCGTACTGCCCGCCGTTGCTGGCCTTGCGCTCACCGCCATACGGCACCGCCAGGCCGCTGGCCACCAGTTGATCGTGGCTCAGGCCACTGGTCAGCGGGTCACCGCAACGGCCAGTCGGTGTACCGGCGCAGGTGCCGGGCTGCAGGCCCTCGACGAAGCTTGTCGGGTAATGGATCGCCCTGCGCCCTTCACCGACGATGTCGACGGTGGAGAAGTAGGTGCCTACCGGGTCGACATCGTAGGCATTCCACTTGAACTGGTAGTAGCCCTCCAGGCTCAGGGTGTCGGTCATGCCCAGGCTGAACGAGGCCATGGGCGCGGGGATGAACACCTCTTTGAGCTGGGTGCCCGGGGTATGGTACTTGGGCAGGCTCAACGCGTTTATCTGGTTGATGCCACCACTGATGAACATCTCCGCGCCCCAGCTGATCACCTGGTTGCCAACCTTGACCTTGGCCGGCATCTCACCAATGTCGAAGCTTTTCGCCAACCACAGGTCGAGCAAGTCGAAGCGTTTGGTGGCGTCGCGTCTAGCCGGGCCTTGCAGGTCGGTGCGCCGGGTATCGTCCATCTTGAAATCACGGGCCCAGGCAACCCGGCCCAGCGCGCTCCAGCCCTCGCCAAAACGCAGGCTCAACTCATGGGTGCCCTTGATCACCTGAGAGAACACATCGTGCTTGTGGTAGTTGAGGTTGCCATCGTCAGCGTTGCTGTAGTTGATGTCGGCATTGGCGTAGCCGTTGCCGCGCTCGAGGTTGTAGTAGCGGCCCAGCTCGTTGCCGGTGCCGGTATTGCAACCGCCGTTGTCGTTACCCAGCATATGGCAGTCGGGGGCCTGCAGGCGGCTGGCGAAACCGTAGGACAGGGACGAGTCGAAACTGCCCGACAGGCCACCCTCGCTACCGAAGGTAAAGGCCTGGCAAGGCTGGGTGCCAAGCATTCCGAATGCCGCCAGGGCCAGCGCCGGGCACGGTGCGGCCTTCGCCCATGCCCGCGAAGGGAGTTTGTTCATGCTGTGGTCTCCGGAGGATTAACGCTCGCCGCGACGGCGCAGTTCGTTGGCGTTGAACAGCTTGTCGCCAACCCGGCCTTGCAGGCCGGCGGTCAGGTCCAAGGCAGCCCCCTCCTGGGTGAAGCCATCGGCGATGTAACGCCGGGCGATCAGGTCATAGCTGACGTACTCGAAGCTGGTGCAGGCCTGGATCTCGGGGTCGGCCCACAAGCTGCCCTCCTGTACCCGCCACAGGTTGCCCTTGGCGTCGTACATGTCCACATGCAGGAGGCTCCAGCTGTCCTCGTCGAAGTAGAACACGCGCTTGGTGAACGAGTGGCGCTTGTCAGCCTTGACCGTGGCTTCGACCAC
Source organism: Pseudomonas sp. B8(2017) (assembly GCF_002113575.1). Lineage (NCBI taxonomy): Bacteria > Pseudomonadati > Pseudomonadota > Gammaproteobacteria > Pseudomonadales > Pseudomonadaceae > Pseudomonas > Pseudomonas sp. B8(2017). The sequence continues at coordinate 102,272 of NZ_NEIO01000010.1, forward strand.
CCATACGCGGTGCTTTTCGTAGCGCTGCGCGTCGCGGTCCAGGTAATGCTCGCCGATCAGCTTGTCGTAGGTGTTGCTCTTGTCCACCAGGCGGTAGGAGTTGTACGGCACCACCATCTCGCGCTTGCCCAGCAGCTTGAAGTCGTAACGGTCCAGGGCACCGGTGAACATGTTGATCTGGTCGACGAAGTACAGGTTGTCGGAGCCGGCGATCGGGTTGTCGTAAGCGAAGGTTGGCGCCTGGCGCACGCGGCGCTGGCCTGGGAAGTAGATCCAGGCGTTCTGCGGCTGGTCCAGACGGGCGTGCACCAGGTACATTTCACCCGCGCGCGAAGATGGCGACTGGATGTCGTAGAGCAGCTTGGCCTCGATGTCGTCGGTGTCCGCGGGTGCCTTTACCGCGGGATCATTGTAGGGGTAGTACTCGCTGGCCCATTGACGGACCTCGGTGAGCCCGCCGCCGGCCTCACGGCGCAGGAACGAGATCTGCGCCTTGCGGCCCTTGGCCATGTAGCGCAGCTTGTAGTTCCACAGTACCTCGATGCCGCTTTTCGGTTGCGGGAACGGTACTGCGGCGCCGGCTGCATGCTCCAGGCGCCAGCCGTCGGCGCCAATGCTCGCCTGGCCGGCGAAGTCCTGAGTACGCTTGGCCACCTCGGCGGGGATCGCGCAGCTGCGGTGCGTCGGGTATACGTCCAGGCGGTAGCCCGGGTAGGCCTTGATCAGCGCCACCTGCCCTTCCGGCAACTGTCCCTGGTACTGAGCGACGTTGCTGGCATCGATCGAATACAGGCGCTTGTCACCGGCATACGGGTCGCCATGGCCCGGCGACCAGCCGGCCGGCGCCTGGGTCAGGCCGCCGCTCCATGCGGGTATGCTGCCATCGGCGTTCCCGGCCTTTTCGGCGCCAGTGGGGGTAAGGTCGGCAAATGCCGTGAACGGAATGGTGGTACCGAGCAGCGCCAGCAGCGCGCCGCCCAACAGGGACAGGGGGCGTGGTTTCATGAACTTTTCCTTGCGTGGTTCTTGTGGTTATCGAAAGGCAGTTCGCAGCAAACAGAGGGGTAAAAAGGGGCTGCCGAGGAACAGCCCAAGGTCGATTCCGACTCTGTGAGATAGACAGTATTCAAAGCTGCAGGCCGAGGCTTGGCAGGATGCGTCAGGATGTTTGTCATCCGGTGCCATGCCGCGCAGTCTCACGCCTTGAGGCTACGCTCCTCCCACCAATCCCAGGCCCGCAGCATTCTTCGCGCAGTACGCCCGGCCCAGCACGACAAGGTGTTGCCCGGCATCGGGATGATTTTGCGGTTCACGATCCAGAAATCGGTCAGCTCGCTCTTGTGCCCCTGCAGCAGATCGGCGATCGTCCGGCCATTGAGGTGGCTCAATGCGACACCATGGCCGAAGCAGCCTCCGGCATAGATCATGCGTTCATCACCGATGAAACTGACCTCAGGAACCATGTCGGCATTGACTGAAACCGGCCCACCCCAGCGATAGGCGACCCGAACGTCACGCAACTGCGGATAGATCCATTTCAGGTGGGCCTCGCAATGCTCCCAGGCGGCCGTGGACGGGCGCTCCTGCATGGCACTGCCGGTATAGGCCTGTACATCGCCACCGCCCATGACAATGCGACCGTCGACCGTGGGGCGGAAGTAATGCAACATCTGCCGGTTATCACCGAACGCTTCCCTGCCTTGCCACCCCAGGCGCTGCCACATGTCGTCGCTCAAAGGCTCGGTGACAATCTGGTAGGTCCACAACGGCAATTGCCGCCAGCGCAGGCTGCGAGGCCCGGGAACATCCTGTGCGTAGGCATTGGTAGCAATGACCACCTTGTCGGCGGTTACCCTTGCCGAGGGGGTATTCAACACAACTGCGCCGCCACTGTTGTCGATATCCAGCACCGGTGTGGACTCATGAATGCGAACCCCGGCCGCCGCTGCCAGTTTCTTCAGGCCACGCACCTGCTTGCACGGGTTCAGGTAACCCGTGTCGGCCTCCCGAATCCCTCCAAGCAGATGTGGCGAGTCGTTGCGTTGACGCAATTGGGCCTGACTCTGCCACTGCATGTCCGCTGCCAGCCCCAGTGACTCATACAACTCCAGGGTCTTGCCCAAACGTGCCAATTGCGCAGAGGAGTAACTGACCCGCATCAGGCCCGCATGCCGGTAGTCACAATCGATTCCATGCGTTTCGATCAGCTCGCGGGTGTGCGTCACCGCCTTCTCCAGGTAGTGATGGGCATCGATCATCCTCTGCTTGCCCCAGCGCAGTACCACCAACTCAGGTTCCAGCCCGAACAGCTTGGTGCTGAAGCCAGCGTTACGCCCACTGGCGCCGAAACCGATCAGCGCTGCCTCGAGCACCAGTACCCGGGCCCCGGGGTTGTCGCGCTTGAATTGCCAGGCCGCGTTCAGCCCGGTAAAGCCACCGCCGATCACTGCAACATCGACGCGCAGGTCCTCGCTCAGGGGCGCGTCAGGTGAATAGGCTCCATAGGCGTGCTGCCAGAAGGAACGGTGCTCATGCAATGCCTCGTTATCAGTCATGCCGGGTTCTCGCATTGGATAGGTTGAGATCAGCGGCCGAGCATCAGCCGAATCAAACGCTCGAAGGTTTTGCCATAGGGTGGGTACAGCAGAGGGAAAGCCGGCCAGGCGAATTGCTGGAACACCGGACGCAGCTTGGAGAACTCAAGAAAGCCTTCGTAACCGTGGTAATGCCCCATGCCGCTGGCTCCCACACCGCCGAACGGAAGATCATGCTGGGCCACGTGCAGTCCGCAGTCGTTCAGCGCCACCCCTCCAGAGCGGGTTTGGGCGATTACCCGTTCCTGCAACGCCTGTTGGTGGGTGAAGAGATAAAGTGCCAGCGGGTGGTCGCGGTCGTTGATGTACTCCAGCGCCTCGTCGATGCAGCGATAGGTCTTCACTGGCAGGATCGGTCCGAAGATCTCCTCCTGCATGAGCAGCATCGAATCGCACACGTCGACCACCAGCACCGGCGCAATCTTTCGTGAGGCTGGATCACTGAGCTTGCCCCGTAACAGCTCGATCACCCTGCCCCCCTTGCCCCGTGCATCGTCCAGATACCCCAGCAGACGCTCGAACGAGGCACCATCCACGATCGAGGTGTAGTCCTTTGAATCCAGCGTCGGATAACGTGCAGGAACGATGCCCCTGCACTGCTCGACGAAGGCTTCGAGCCTGCTTTCATGTATCAGCAGGTAGTCAGGCGCAACGCACGTTTGCCCCGCATTCACCGTTTTCATTTGCAGAATTCGGCTGGCTGCGGTCTTCAGATCGAAATCGTCGGCGATGATCACCGGAGACTTGCCACCCAACTCCAGGGTTACCGGTGTCAGGTTGCTGGCAGCCGCTTTCATCACCTGGCGACCTGTCGCTGCAGAACCGGTGAAGATCAGGTGATCGAAAGGCAGGCCTGAGAAAACCGAACCGCTGACATTCGGCACAATGGCCAAGGTCCGCTCATCGAAGTACGCGCCCACCAGGCGGTGCAGCAAAGCGCACAGATTCCGTGAGTTGGCGGCCATCTTCACCATGCAGCGGTTCCCCGCTGCCAGGGCACTGGTCACTGGCCCCATTACCAGGAAAAGGGGGTAGTTCCACGGTGCGACCACACCGACAACGCCCTTGGGCTGCGGTACTACACGATTACGTGCCCCCGGGAACCAGAACGAGCCTTTACGCCGCTGCGACCTGGCCCAGCGGCCCAACCTTCCATGGCAGTCGCGAATGCCGTCCACGCTGAGAAACAGCTCCAGCAGCAGCGTTTCCTGATCGGCCCGGTTGCCAAAGTCCATGCTGATTGCCGCACAGATGGCTTCCTGATTGTCCAGCAGCAAGCGCTTCAGGCGCTGCAGATGCCGACGGCGTTCCTGCACTGTGGGTATCGGCTGCTCGCGCTGTGCGGCTCGCTGCAGCGAAAGAATGCGTAACGCCTCGGCTTCGCCACACTTGGCCGGGCTGGCGTTTACCGCTGTGTTCATCGTCGCTCTCCTGAAATGAAGTGGGCCAGCTGCCCAAGGCAGGCGCAGGCGCTTCTTTCAGGGTATAGAGGGGGACAACGGCTGAATTGACCGCAGGTGCCAGAGTTTCAGCCACCGGTGCCATGGGTACGACCGGCCAGCCGGTACTGCTGCGGTGAATGCCCGGTCCAGCGGCGGAATGCCCGCGTAAACGAACCGGATTCGGCGTAGCCGAGCAACAGTGAAATCTGTGTCATCGAATAGTCGGAGTGGTTCAGGTACCCCATTGCCAGGTCGCGGCGTACCTCCTCGATCAATACCGAGAACTCGATATCCAGGTCCTTGAGGCGACGTTGCAGGGTACGCCGGCTGAGGCCCAGGTATTGGCTGACCTGATCGAGTGACGGCAACCCACTGGCCATGCCGAGTGCGATCATGCGGGTGATCCGGGGCAGCAATTCGTCGCTGATGTTTCGTTGCTCGCGCTCCTGCTGAAGGTACGGCTCCAGGGCCTTGAACAGTCGATCGTTACCTCGGGTGGCAGGCAGGCCAAGCACCTGGGCTGGCAACGTGATGCGGTTGGTCGGCTGGTTGAAAAACACCGGGCACATGAACAATTGCTTGTGCATGGAGACATCTGCCGGACGAGGGTGCTCGAAGTCCACCCGCAATGGCCGTACTGCGCTGGCAGTTATCAGTTGCAGCTGTCGCAGAATCGCGGCAATGGCAAACTCTGCATCCTGACGGCGATTGAGTACGGTAGTGTCGGTGACCTGGTAGGTGACACGCAGCTGCCGGCCCTCGCAGCAATAATCGATGGACGACTCCTGGGCGAACACCACGAGGTACGTGTGCAGCGTCATCAGGGCCTTTTCAACGCTAGGTGCGCAGTGCAAGGCGTGGCCCAGCGCGCCGAAGTCGTCGGCTTCGGTCTGACTGCCCAAGGTCAGGCCGATAGCAGGGTTGCAGCTACCGGCGGCCTCCCAGAGCGCGACATATTGTTCACCGGGGATTTCAATATCGGCGCGCTCAAGCAGCGCCAGGTCAATGCCAAGCGCGTCGAGGTGTGGGGCGAAGATATCCTTGAAGCGTCGGAAAAAGTTCTCCGAGATAACGGTACGCGCTGATTTCATGTTGTTCTTCGCAGATCGGTGCTGGGTGGAGCGGCTCAAGGGCGCTTGCCACGCAAACACAAAACACTTGAGTGATTCTTGATAGACCCAATTGGCGCCTGTCAGTCACAATTCATACACAGCGTACGCATGTGTGCAACCACGGAAAATGCCGACAGATTCAGTATCGACCATAACAGCGCAAGACTGGTGGGGCTGGGGTGGTCATCGCATCAATCCCTGCTCCTCGAAATACCGGCTCAAGGTAGTCGCCTCCCCCTCAGGATCAGCCAGCGCGACATAGTTGTCAGGCCGCAACAGGTAAGCAGCATTTCTGGCAACGCCGGCTTTCTCGTACGCATCCTCCCAAGCGAAAACATGCAGTGCAATACCGTGCCTTGCGCACCATTGGGACAAATCGGCCTTGGCTTCGCCGTAAACATGCACCTGCCACTGAATGGCTGCCAGTGAAGCGTAGTTGTCCTCGGTGCCCACAGGCAGCCATGGCAGGCGATCACCGCCCTGAACTCCACCGGCCTTGCCTTGGCTCAGCGGGCTTTCGCGGTAATCGAGGGTGGTTTGCGAAACCACTCGGAACAGGTACTCGCGGACGTTTTCGCTCTTGTATGCAACGCTCGCGAAGAGCGGCGCGATGCGAGTACGTACAAAGTCGGCAAATCCGCCCTGAGCGGTAACGAAGGTGAACAGTTTGTCAGTTGTCTCCACCAGCGTGCGGGCAAATGCCTGGCGTTCGATCTGGTAGCTGTCGAGCAATGTGTCGGGCGCCGTCCCTTTCAACACCGCGGCCAGCTTCCATGCCAGGTTGATCGCGTCCAGAATGCCGGTGTTCATGCCCTGCCCTCCCGCCGGGCTATGCACATGCGCTGCATCACCGAGCAGAAACGCCCGGCCACGGCGGAAATGGTCCGCGACGCGATGGTGAACACGGTAGGTGGAAAACCAGTTCACGGCGGTAATCCTGAGGTTCAAGCCGTTGATGGCATCATGGCCAACGTCCTCGAACGTCAGATGTTCAGGATGCTCGGCTCGCTCATCACGCACGGTGCCAATCAAGCGGTACTGGTCCTTTTCGCCATAGCACAAGAGCAGCACAAAATCGGATTTGTCAAAAGCGATATGCCCCTCACCTGCCGGCTCGACGCCATTTACCCTGACATCCGCAACATAGAAAAGCTGTTTGTAGGTGCCGCCCTCGAAACCGCTGCCGATCCCTTGCCGAACAAGCGACCGAGCGCCATCGCACCCCGCCAGAAAAGCCGCAGTGAAGGACTCTTCTCGCCCATCAGCATGTTTCAGCAGGGCCGTGACATGGCTTTCACCCTCCTCGAAGGATAGAAGTTCGGTCTGCCGTTCCACATCCACCCCGAGTGACTGGAGCTGCTGCACCAGCAGGCGCTCATGGCGGTCCTGGGGGTAGATCAACACGAAGGGATACGCTGAAACTTCTCTGCCTGCGTCGCCCAAGGGGATACGCGCCCTGTGCCGACCGCGTGCCCACATGTTCATGGCAGGGGTTTTATAGCCGGCCTCTATCACTGGCTCGGCCAGGTCGAGCTGACGATAGAGCTCCAGCGTGCGGGCTTGAACAGCCATGGCGCGAGAAGCTTCGCCAGGACCACTGCTCTTGTCGACGATCCTTACAGCGACGCCTTGCCTGTTGAGCCAAAGAGCAAGAACCAGCCCGGTCGGACCGGCTCCGACAATGAGAACGTCGGTCTGCGCCATGATCTCACCTCGAACATCAATGACCTTGGAATCATGAATGTTCCTGGGCGCGCGCAAAGTCAACGTTTTATTGGTCGTTCGCAATCAAGGGGCATTTGCCCCCCGATTGCACAGGTCTTGACCCTCACGAGCCAAAGCCTTGAGTGGCCCTTGCATCGGTCATAGCAGCTCGGGGAATGCAGCGCCAAGCAGGCCCGGGTCCTTCAGGATCGATGCGCTGCTGGCGATATCCGGGGCCAACCAACGGTCCTGGGCATACGCCGGGACCCGTTCGCGCAACAACCGCCAGGCAACGCTGGTACCCGCGCCAAAGCGCTGCTCCTTGAGGAACTCGAATGCCTGGGCCGCCAACAGGTATTCGATGGCGAGGATCTGCGTGCAGTTCTCCAGGGCGCGGTGCAGCTTCAACCCGGCATTGGTGCCCATGCTCAGATGGTCCTCCTGCAGGCCGGAGGTGACGTAGTTGTCGACGACTGCCGGTTGTGCCAGCTGACGGTTTTCCGCACACAGTGAAGCGGCCACGTACTGGACAATCATCATGCCCGAATTCACCCCCGGCTGGCTGACCAGGAAGGCCGGCAAGCCGCTGACCAACGGGTTGATCAGGCGATCGAGACGACGCTCGGCAATCGCCCCGATCTCGGCCACCGCGATGGCCAGCAAGTCGGCCGCCATGGCCACCGACTGGCCGTGCGGATTCGCCTGGGAAACCACCCTATACGACTCGGGCGTACCCAGCAGCATCGGGTTGTCGGTGGTGGAGTTGAGTTCGGTTTCGATCTGCCGCGCAGCGTGTTCCAGCTGATCGCGCGCGGCGCCATGAACCTGCGGAATCGAGCGAATGCTCAAGGCGTCCTGGGTGCGAATGCCTTGGCTGCTGGCAATGATTTCGCTGCCGTCGAGCAGGCGCCGCAGGTTACTGCCCACGCGCTGCATGCCGGGGTGCGGTTTCATCGCGATGATTTCAGGGTCGAAGGCATCGAGCTGGCCGCGCAGGGCCTCGAAGCTCATGGCGCTGATAACGTCCGCCCATTGGCTCAACCGAGTGGCGTCGTCCAGCGACAAGCAGCTCAGGCCGGTCATGCAAGGGGTACCGTTGACCAGGCACAGGCCATCCTTGGCACCCAGTTTGACCGGCGCCAGGCCGACCTCGGCCAAGGCCTGCTGCGCCGGCATGATCTGGCCGCGATAGCTGACCTGGCCGACGCCCAGCAAGCTGATGCTGATATGCGCCATGTGGGTCAGGTACCCCACCGACCCCTGCTTCGGCACCTGCGGCGTGATGTGCTGGTTGAGCAGGGTCAGCAGCGCCTCGACCACCTTGCGCTGCAGGCCGGAACGGCCCTGGCAGAAATTGATGATCGCCGCGCACATGATCGCCCGGGTCTGTTCGTCCGACAGCGCCGTACCCACGCCACAGGCATGGCTGAGCAAGGTGTTGTGCGACAGCTGGCTGAGTTGTTCGTCCTGCAACGAGACATTGCACAAGGCGCCAAGCCCGGTGTTGACGCCATAGGCGCGGTCACCGCTGGAAACGATGCGCTGGACAATCGCCTGGGCGTTCTCGATCCGCGCCCAGGCCGATGGGGCCAGCTCAAGCTTCGCGCCATGCCGGGCCACAGCCACCACGTCCTGCCAACGCACTGGCGCCTCGGCGATGATGATTCTTTCGGCAAACGACATACACGCGTTCCTTAAAGCGAAGCTACGCGACGCTGCACGAAACGATCGACGTATTCGTCCGCAGGCTGGTAGAGGATTTCTTTCGGTGTGCCGACCTGGACCAGGCGACCGTCCTTGAGAATGGCAATCCGGTTGCCGATACGCACCGCTTCGTCCAGGTCGTGCGTGATGAAGACGATGGTCTTGTGCAGGGTCTTCTGCAGCTCCAGCAACTGGTCCTGCATTTCGGCGCGAATCAGCGGGTCGAGCGCACTGAAGGCTTCGTCCATCAGGATGATGTCGGTGTCGGCAGCCAGGGCGCGGGCCAGGCCGACGCGCTGACGCATGCCGCCTGACAACTGGTGCGGGTACGACTTTTCGTAACCCTTGAGGCCCACGGTGTTGATCCAGTGCAGGGCACGCTCTGTGCACATGGCCTTGCTCTCGCCACGGACTTTCAGGCCGTAGGCGACGTTGTCCAGCACGGTGCGGTGCGGCAACAGGCCGAAGCTCTGGAACACCATGCTGATCTTGTGCCGGCGGAATTCGCGCAGGGCCTCCATGTCGTACTGCAGAATGTCTTCGCCATCGACCAGGATCTGGCCGCTGGTCGGGTCGATCAGCCGGTTGAAGTGGCGCACCAGGGTCGACTTGCCCGAGCCCGACAGCCCCATGATCACGAAGATCTCGCCGCTGCCGATGGACAACGAGAGATCGTTGACCCCGACCACGCAGCCGGTTTCGGCCAGGACCTGATCCTTGGCTTTTTGCTGGCGGATCAGTTTCAGGGCATCTTCGGCGCGAGCACCGAATATCTTGAAGACATTCTTGACTTCGATCTTGTTCATTGTCTGTTTGGCGCTCATTTGCCCACCCCATGCCGTGGTCGGCCATAGGCCTGGGTAATACGGTCGATCACGACCGCCAGAATCACGATGGCCAGGCCCGCTTCAAGGCCGCGGCCCACATTCAGGGTCTGGATGCCGACCAAAACGTCTTCACCCAGGCCACGGGCACCGATCATCGAGGCGATGACCACCATCGACAGGGCCATCATGGTGGTCTGGTTGATACCGGCCATGATGCTCGGCAACGCCAGTGGCAGCTGCACGCCGAACAGTTGTTGCATGCGATTGGCACCGAAAGCGTTGATCGCCTCCATGACCTCGCCATCCACCTGGCGAATGCCCAGGTCGGTCAGGCGAATCAACGGCGGCGCGGCATAGATGACGGTGGCGAAGATCGCCGGCACCTTGCCCAGGCCGAACAGCATCAGCACCGGTATCAGGTACACGAAGCTAGGCATGGTCTGCATGATGTCGAGCAGCGGCATCAACACCGCCCGCAGGCGATCGTTGCGCGCCGACAGCACGCCCAGCGGAATGCCGACCAAGACCGATATCAGCGTTGCGACCAGCATCAGCGCCAGGGTCTGCATCAGCTTGTCCCAGAGGCCGACCGCGCCGACCAGGAACAGCAAGCCGACGATCACGGCAGTGGTCACGACTTTGCGGGTGGCGTGCCAGGCGATACCGGCGACGATGGCCAGCATCAGCCACCAGGGCACTGCGCGCAGCAGGCCTTCGAGGTTGACGATGGCCCACAGCAGGGTGTCGGAGATGTGCCGGAACACGTCACCGTAGTTGGTTACGAGCGCATCGACCCAGCCATTGACCCAGTCGGCAATGGAAAACGTGAAGTTCTTGGGAAACATGGAATTCTCTCGAGCAAGTGCATGAAACGGACTGTCGCGTGCCTTGTCCGGCAGGAGCCGGACGAGCCCACACGCTCAGAGTGCCGCGTCCACCTTTTTGGCTGCGTCTTCGCTGACCCAGCTGTGCCAGACCTCGGGGTGCTCCTTGAGGAACAACTTGGCCAGCTCCGGCGACTCGATGCGATCTTTGCTCATGCGCGCCAGGTTCTGGTTCAGCAGGTCGATCGGCAGATTGACCTTCTCCAGCACCGCCACCAGTTCCGGCGCCTGCTCGTGGAAGGCCTTCGACAGGCCCACTTTGATGGTCAGGGATTTATCCACGCCTGGCTTCTCGTCCAGCTTGACCAGGTCGACCAGGCCCATCAGCGGCGTCGGCGACCAGTAGTAGAACAGGATCGGCTCGCCACGCTTGTAGCTCGACAGCACGGCGGCATCCAGTGCCGGGCCGGTGCCCGGGCGGAAGTTGGTGTAGCTGCTTTCCAGGCCGTAGTGCTTGAGCATCTCGCTGTTGTCCAGCTCGCAGGTCCAGCCGGCCGGGCAATTGTAGAAGCGCCCCTTGTCCGGTTCTTCCGGGTCCTTGAATACCTGGGCGTATTGCCCAAGATCGGCGATGGTCTTGAGGTTCGGTGCCTTGGCTTCGAGTTTGCGCTTGGGGTCGCCTTCGATCACGTAACGCGGCACATACCAGCCTTCGACTGCGCCAACGACCGGCGCGCCGACGCCAACGACCTTGCCGGCGGCCGCAGCCTTGTTCCAGACCTCGCTGCGCCCTACCCACTCTTCGGCAAACACCTGAATGTCGTTGCTGCTCAGGGCGTTTTCCATGGAGATGGAGTTACCTGGCAGGCTGTCGGTTTCACAGCCATAACCATTTTTCAGCACGAACTGCATCACGTCCGTGAGCAGCATCCCGCTTTCCCAGTTCAATCCGGCGAATTTCACCGGTTTGCCAGACTCGCACCAGCCGGCCGCCTGGCTGGCACCAGCGGCCGCCAGCAGCCCGAAAGATAGTGTCGTGGTCAGCAGAGCCTTTGTAATTTTCATTGTGACGCTCCCAAACAAGAACATGGATTGCAGTAGTCGAGGGCATCCGGCCCAAAGAGGGTCGCCAAACTGGCTGATCAGCCTTGCAATCGGCATCGGCGTGGCACCTGTGATCGGTGGCCACTGCACAGAGGAAATATTTCACAACCTCAAAAAAGGATAAAATAATATGTCCTGATGTATCACAACGGAAAAACCTATGAAGTTCACACTGCGACAACTGCGCTACGCGCTCGCAGCGGCCAAGCACGGGAACCTGACGACTGCCGCCATGGAGCTTCATGTTTCGCAGCCCTCCATTTCGGCGGCCATCAGCGAATTGGAAGAGGTGCTGGGCCAATCGATTTTCGTGCGCCAACGTGGCCTCGGCATTTCGCTGACCCCGTTCGGGCGTACCGTCATGGTCCAGGCCCGTCGCGTTCTGAGCGAGGCTCGGACCTTTGCCGAGATCAATGCCAATGCGGGAGAGTGTGTCGGAGAGTTGGTGGTCGGGTGTTTTGAAGACCTGGCGCCCTATTGCCTGCCACAGATCGTGCGCCGGATGCAGGAGTCCTGCCCGAGGGTCACGGTCGATATGCGCGAAGGCAGCTTCGATTATGTTGGCAAGCGGCTGAGTGAGGGCGCGATAGAGCTGGCGATCACCTACGATCTGGGTCTGCCGCCGAACACTCAATGCACCCAGCTGTGCCAGCTGACCGCTCAGGTACTGCTGGCTGCCGATCACCCGTTGGCCAAGGAGTCGCGCGTCAGCCTCAAAGCGCTATCCGAATACACCCTGGTAGTCACCGATCAGGTCCACAGCTGGCAGCATGTGCTGGACCTGTTCAGCTTCTACGATCTTTCGCCCGCCGCTGTGCACCGCGTGCGCACCTTCGAGATGCAGCGTAGCCTGGTCGCCAACGGGTTTGGCGTGGCGCTGATCTACACCCGGCCATTTGGTGACCGCAGCTATGATGGCCAAGCGCTGGTGTGTCGGCCGACCGAGGAGAAATTGCCAACGCACAGCATCGTGCTGGCGCATGATCAGCGCTATCCGCTGACGCCTTCGGCTGAGGCGTTCAAGGACCTGGCGGTGGCATGGTTCGCGGAGCGGCCGTCGTTTGCATCCGAATGAAACTGCCCTCCTCTGCGAGGCGTCATTGCGCTAACGATATCTGGTCTTTCATCATCCCCATCAGTACCTCGTTTTCCAGCGGTTTGCTGAGCAAAAAGCCTTGTACTTCATGGCATTGGTCATCGCTGAGCAAGGCCAGTTGCTCGGCGGTCTCGACACCTTCGGCAGTCACCGTCATGCCCATTGCATTGCCAAGGTTGATGATGGCCTGGACCACGCTACGGTCGCTGCCACTCTTGCCCAGGTGCTGCACGAAGCGCTTGTCGATCTTGATGCTGTCGAACGGGTAGGTACGCAGGTAACCCAACGAGGAGTAACCGGTCCCGAAGTCGTCCATGTTCAGGCGCACGCCCAGCTCCTTCAGTGCAAGCATGGTGTGCAGTGCGCCTTCGACATCGTTGAGCATGACGTTCTCGGTAATTTCCAGCTCCAGGCGATGGGCTGGCAGCCCGGTGGCGCGCAACGCGTTGCCGACGTCGCGGACCACATCGCTGCGGCTGAACTGGGCCGGCGACATGTTGACCGAGACCATCACCGCCTGCGGCCAGCCCCGCGCCTTGGTACAGGCTTCCTGCAGCACCCAGTTGCCAAGCAGCACGATCAGGTCGGACTCTTCGGCAAGCGGGATGAAACGATCCGGGCGGAGCAAGCCCAGGCGCGGGTGTTGCCAGCGCACCAGGGCCTCGGCCGATGCGATCGAGACCCCATCGACCTTGAAGCGCGGCTGAAAATGCAGCACCAGCTCGCCACGCGGTATGCCCTCGCGCAGCTCGCTTTCCAGCACACGCTTTTCCATCAATGCTGCGTTCATCTGTGCCGAAAAGAATCGCCAGGTGTTCTTGCCCGCCTGCTTGGCGCTGTAAAGGGCCACGTCGGCGTGTCGGATCAGGTCGCTCGGCGTACCAGGGTACTCGGCCGACAGCACTACACCCAGGCTTACCCCCACTTGCACGACATGCCCTTCGACCTGAATGGGGCGTTTGATCGCCTCGATCACGCGCATGCAGAATCGGTCCATGTCCTGGTGATCGCCTGGCCGGGTCAGGACGACGATGAACTCATCGCCTCCCAGACGGGCGACCAGATCACTGTCGCGGGTAACTTGACCGAGGCGGCTCGCTACCTCGAGCAGCACCGCGTCGCCGGCCGGATGCCCAAGGCTGTCGTTGATTGGCTTGAAGTTGTCCAGATCGAGCATCAACAGCGCCACCTTGGGTAGCTCAGCGCCAGGGGCTGATTGTTCGAGGAAACGGAACAGCTTGTTGCGATTCGGCAGGCCGGTCAGGGCGTCGTGCAAGGAGAGGTGCTGAATCTGGGCATGGGCGGCGACTTCGTCGGTGATGTCGCTGCAAGTGCCACGAAAGCCGGTACACACGCCCTCGGCCACGATCGCGCGCGAAGCGATCCTGCAGATACGCTGCTGGCCTAGATGGTCCTGGTACTGGCAGCGCAGCGTGCCAGAAGAGCCTGTCGCGGCCAGGCTGTGCAGCGAGGTCCGGAGGTTGCTGGTATCACACGATAGCAACTCAGTAATCGGGCGCTGTCTCCAGGCTTCGACGGGGTGCCCGGTGAGTTCGGTGAACCGGTCCGAAAGGTAGGTCAGGCGAAGGAGCACATCCGTTTCCCAAATCCAGTCCGAGGCAGCTTCGGCCACTGCCTTGAAGCGCTCTTCACTTGATTGCAGGGCAACCCTGGAAGTCACCAGAGCACGGTGGCTGCGATCGATCCTGCTGCTGGCGCGGATCGCATAGCGTGCAAACAATGCCATGCTCAGCGCGATGAATAGAACGGCGATAGCCAAGGGCGCGATTACCGTGTGGATCAGTTCGGTGCCGGGCTGCGGTATATCCCATGTCAAGGTGTGGCCGCTGCCTTCGAGTGGCAGGGCACCGCGCCCTTGGCGCTGATCGGCCGAATCGCCCACGGCCAGGCCGGACAGCCCCGCCGCCTGCCCCAGCGGCAAGAGCACCTGTGGCGATAGAACCCGAATGAACACCAACACCGCAGTTGGTCCCGGCGGGCGGGCCGGCTGGGTCTGCGGGCGGATCAGTGCAGCGACGTACACCGCCGGCTGGCCACGAAAGACCAGATAGCCTGAAGACGCCTGTTCGTGCTGCGCTGCTTGTCGAGCCTCCTGCAGGATCTTGCCGGCACTGACGGTATGCTGCTCAAGGCCCTGCTGGCTGAGCTTACCGTCCAGTATTGCGTACCGCGTACCGTCGTCATCGAGCACATATACGCCTTCGTACCCATCGGAGGTATAGAGCGTGGCGCCGACATTGTCCTCGTCGTATGCCCAATGTGCATCGACCTGCCCGCCCAAGTGATCATAGGCGGCCTGCCAGTTGGCATGGGTCAGCAGGAACGTCTTGTCGTTCTTCTGCAGCTGGGCCATGGCGGATTCAGCATAGAAGCGGCTCTGCTCCACTTCTCGGGCGTCCAGCGCCCCGGCGAGGCGGTAGAGGGAGAACAGCCCCAGCAACAAGGCCAACAGCAGAATCAGGGAAAACGCCACGATCAGTTGCCCGACCACATCACTGCGGGTCGACATTTCATTGTCAGCAAAGACGTCCATTGGTTCACCATCGCGGCCTAGGGTCTCCCGGTTGACCGGGCGGCAAGCTTGGAGGTCGATGGAGCTGACGATCGGTGATTGGCGAAAGGCAACCTAGAGCCTGATACGGGGCTGTGGTCAGTACAGCGCGGGGGCCTGCCAGCGGTGAACGACCGCCAGGTTGGATAACGGTTCTGGTGCGTACCGCGGATAGCGACCCATAGCTGTCGTTTTGCCCAACGGCGATCATTGTGGGAGCGGGTTTACCCGCGAACACCGGCACAGCCGGTGCCATCCACCGCGTCGTCTGCTTCGCGGGCGCGCCCGCTCCCACAGGTACTGCGCGGGCTTCGAGTTGACGCTGAACCTGTGGGAGCGGGCATGCCCGCGAACACCGGCAAAGCCGGTGCCATCCACCGCGTCGTCTGCTTCGCGGGCGCGCCCGCTCAAACAGATACTGCGCGGGCTTCGAGTTGACGCTGAAACTGTGGGAGCGGGCATGCCCGCGAACACCGGCAAAGCCGGTGCCATCCACCGCGTCGTCTGCTTCGCGGGCGCGCCCGCTCCCACAGATACTGCGCGGGCTTCGAGTTGACGCTGAACCTGTGGGAGCGGGCATGCCCGCGAACACCGGCAAAGCCGGTGCCATCCACCGCGTCGTCTGCTCCGCGGGCGCGCCCGCTCCCACAGGTACTGCGCTGGCTTCGAGTTGGCGCTGTACCTGTGGGAGCGGGTTCACCCGCGAAGAGGCCCTCGAGGTCAATCACGGCTGCCGCTTGAGTCCAACAAAGCCCAAACGCTCGTCAGACACCCGGTACCGTCTTCCGCCCAACCAGTTGCTGTCTCTCCACCCCATCCAGCAACGCCTCCACCACCGCCTTGGCCGAATCCAGCCCATGGTCATTGCTCAACAACAGATCACGACAGGTTCCCTTGGCCAGCTCCAGTGCCTTGAGATTGGTCGCAAACGCGCCTTTGAGCAGCGTGGACAGATGCACCAGCGCATCTTCGTAGTCCACCCCAGAACGCACGGCAAACAACGGTGGATGGCTGCATTCGCACGTGGAGAAACTGGAGGACGCCGTGGTGGCGCGTACGGGAGGATCGGGTAAGCCTTTTGTCATTGTGTCGCTCCTTGATTCACTGGAGCCGCCACACAACGTGACCAAACGAATGGGTGGCGACTGTACGCGGGTTGGTCAACCGGGAATCAAGGAAACCGGCGCGCACGGAGGCGCCCCACGCACAGCCGCCATAAAACGAAACAGCGGGCACAAAAAAGCGCCAACTGTATCGCAGAGCGGGCGCTTGTGCGCCTTGATGATTGCGGGTGACCAAACCCGGCCGCTGGACTTACAGCAGCGGGCAAAGACTACCGGTGTCAGGGAAGCGTTTCAAGCGAAGGGAATGTGCAGTAACACTTCCGTTGGCGCCTCTCACTCATCACCTGCTGGCCAATCAGCAGTGATCATCATGTTGTGTCGCCTGCACCGGCCATTTCGCGGGTAAACCCGCTCCCACAGGGACGGCGTCGCGCTTACGAAACCAGTTATCCTTTAGCGTCCGCTTTGGGCCAAAAGCGATCGACCGCGAATAGCGTCTATCGACCCATAGCTGTCATTCTCTGAGGACAACTATTGGCCGATTGCTGCCTCTCACTACAGGCAGCACCCGGCCAAAAGCATCCTCTGATTTCTACACGTCCGAAATACTGCCGTGCTGGCCGTTTTTATCGTCTGCGGATCCATGCCCTTCGCCCATGCATGGGTTTCTTATCTGGACCAGCATACGCGGCGTTGACTGGGTACGCCCTTGTGTAGAAGCGCGCTACCTCCCTCAAATGCCACTCGCTCATTCCCGTTGCTCTACCTAGCGCTCCGAGGCATCATCGATGCGCAGCCAGTCCAGCAATCGAGACATGCTCAAGGGGAGCGCCAGAATGCGCTTGGAAGCAATCAGCGTCGTTAACTTCCGCTGCTACAGGGAAGAAGTACGGGTCGAATTCGATGATTTGACGACATTCGTAGGGCGGAATGACATCGGTAAATCGACCATCTTGGAAGCCTTGGAAATATTTTTCAACGGGGACCTTGTGTTCATGGAACAAGGTGACGCACACGTTCACAACCCCGACAAAACCGTCTCAATCACATGTGAGTTTTCGGAGCTTCCATCCACGTTGACGTTGGACGCAGGCGCTGAGACCTCCTTGGCGAGCGAATACCTGTTGGCTCAAGATGGGCGATTGAAGATCCGAAAAACTTTCGATTGCAAAAGTAAAAAGCCATCCGCAGAAGTTCTGGTGATCGCGAACCATCCCAGCGCAGCTTCGTGCAGCAATTTGCTAGAACTCAAAGAGAAAGAACTTCAGAAAATCGTCAAAGATCAAGGAATCGAAGTCGCTCTGAAGGGAAATCCCGGCATGAGACGCGCCATCTGGAACGCCACCGACGATCTTATGCTCCAAGAAACAGCTATTCCCGTTAGCAAGCCCAAAGAAGACGTGAAGCGAATCTGGGAGCAGATCGAGCCACATCTGCCTATGTTCGCTCTATTCCAAAGTGATAGAAGCAGTCGCGACTCCGACAACGAGGTTCAGAGTCCAATGAAAGCGGCTGTCGCTGCTGCTATTGCCGAGGTCCAGGAAGATATCGCGCGCATACAAGCAAAAGTGCGCGAGAAGGCGGAGGAAATTGCCAAGAATACGCATGCCGCACTGGCCACCATCGATCCGAATCTTGCCAGTGAGCTGACTCCCGAATTTACCCCACCCACCCCCGCAAAATGGCAGAGCTTGTTTTCTCTCGGCTTGAACACCGATGACGGTATTCCCTTGAATAAACGAGGTAGCGGTGTACGGCGCCTAGTGTTGGTGAGCTTTTTCAAAGCTGAGGCAGAGCGTCGTCTCAAGACTAGTACCAAGCGCAGCATCATTTACGCTGTTGAGGAGCCTGAGACAGCGCAACATCCGAACAACCAACGCATCCTTATCGATTCATTCAAAACGCTGTCGGAGGATTCTGGCTGCCAAGTACTTCTAACCACGCACAGTCCCGGATTCGCCTCGGCGCTCCCCCAGGAAAGCATCCGATACGTCTCACGCCATGCTGAGACTAAGAGGCCGTTGATCCAATCAGGTGTCGATGCATTCGGCCAAGTCGCGGAAGCTCTTGGCGTGACCCCTGACAGCCGAGTCCAGGTGTTAATCTGCGTCGAAGGCCCCACCGACGTCTTAGCCTTGAAAGCTTTGTCCAGTGCGCTATATCAAGCCGATGCAACACTGCCAAACCTGATGTCTGATGAACGCGTCGCTTTCGTTGTCCTTGGCGGGGGCACATTGGAGCACTGGGTTAATCAGCATTACCTCCGGGGTCTCAACAAGCGTGAAGTGCATATTTATGACGGGGATGTGCCTGACTATGCCGAATCTGCTAAGAAGGTGAACGAACGGCAAAACGGCTCATGGGCAGTAGTTACCAGTAAACACGAGATTGAAAGCTACCTGCACAAAGACGCTATCTCGCTCGCGTTTGGATTCGAGGTCGAGGTCACCGATCACCCTGTGGAGGGCAAATCCACACCCAAGGTTTTTGGTGAGGCTTTCGTCGCTCATTCGGGTAATGGCAAGCCTCTAAAAGATTCCAATGCAAAAAGGAAGCTTGCTCAACAGGCCTTCCCTCGCATGACTGCGGCGATGCTAGATGAGCGAGATCCAGTCGGAGAAGTTCGGGGCTGGTTTCGACGCTTGGGTGAGATGCTGACATAGCGGCCAGCTCAGTAATGAGGCGGCCTGCGTAATTGCATTGACTTGACAATCCATTTGCATTCGACTTGATCAGTTGCTTGCATCGGATTTGACCAGAGCCCGACTTCGCCTTGAACGGCTGAAATCGACCCAAAGCTGCCCTTCACCACTGACAGCTTACGGCCGAGAGCAGTCGTTCATTGAGCGACAGTATACTGATAGATGTTTCCAGTCTGTCACTTTAACCTCAAATATAGGCTAGGTAGAACTTGACTATTCATACTAGTTTTTGGGTGCGGAATTATAGAGGCTTTAAACAGGACGGAGCTGGCTTTTTGACGATCAAGCCAGTAAATGTGATAGTTGGCAAAAATAATATAGGCAAGTCAAGTCTTATTGCCGCCGTGGATCATATGTTTAGGGAGCGCGGAGTCGAAAATGAAATAGGGAAAAACATCGAATTTGGAGAAATATTAACCGAGACCGAATTACGGCCACATTTTAGTAGCAGTACAACGGGGGGCGACTTACCTAATAACCACTGGCGGGGACATGGCCAGAATTTTATAGGTAAACGTGTTATATGGAAGGAGTCGGGAAGAGATGTAGAAGTCCTCATGATTGAGGGGTACGATGCAAGTTTGTTACCCGGTGAAATTTCGCGGATTAGCCGCGCTGTAGCAACCAGTAAACATAGAAATTATCGACATGTTCCGCTTGATGCGGATAGGGACCTTGTTAAGGAACAATATGCACGTGAGTTTACACTGAAAAGCAATGGCGAGGGAGCCACAAATATTATTCAGAGCTATATAAATAGCTCGCATCTTGATAGAGACTTGATTCAGGTCAGATTACTTACGGCGCTAAATGTAATTTTTACGCCTGATGCTGTATTTTCAGAGATAGTCGTTCAGCATCATTCCGATAGTAATACGTGGGAGATTTATCTTGGCGAGGAAGGGAAGGGTCTTGTTCCGCTTTCAGCATCAGGCAGCGGGCTGAAGACTATTATATTAACATTACTTAATCTCTTGGTGCGCCCGGATTTTGAGAAAAAAGACATCGCAAGTTATATCTTCTCATTTGAAGAGCTGGAAAATAATTTGCATCCTTCGTTGCAAAGGAATTTGTTTTCATTTTTACTGGATTATGCGCAGTCAAAAAATTGTCATATTTTTTTGACAACGCACTCGCAGGTCGCAATTGACCTTTTCCATGGTGAAAATGATGCGCAAATTCTCCATGTGAAAAAGCAGAATGGCGAGGTTCTTGGCCTGATTTTGGATGACCTAAATCGCGGCTATTCCGTTCTAGACGATCTAGGTGCCAAAGCCAGTGACATACTCCAGGCAAATGGCATCATCTGGGTAGAAGGGCCATCAGATAGAATCTATTTGAATAAGTTTATTGAATTGTGGGGTGAGGGGACTTACAAGGAGGGTCATCATTATCAATTTATTTACTATGGCGGTAGCGTGCTAGCTCACATAGACGCTAGTACTCCAGAAGCGGATTTGCAGGAAGCGGTTAGCGCTGTAAAAATAAATAGAAATTTTATATTTGCGTGCGATAGCGATAGAAGTAGTAAAAATGGAAAATTGAAGAACAGAGTAACAGAGCTTCTTTCAAGCGTTGCTAGTGATCGTGGGTATGTATGGGTTACCCGTTGTCGAGAAATTGAAAATTATATTCCAAGGGAATGTTTTGAATCGGTTTATGAAAAGTCTGACTTGCCTGAAATCGGCGAGTATGAGTACATTCAGGACTATCTAAAAAATAACAATCTTTCCCGGGCTGCCGAATTCACTGATAAACATCATAAGGCGGTAAAGTTCAGTGAGGCCTTCTCCAAGGAGAATTTATCATTTAGACCGGAGCTATCTACAGAAATGACGGCAATAATTAATCGCTTAATGATCTGGAATAGTTGAATTAATTCCTGATGCTCGATCATATTGACCGCTATGGAGAATCAGCCCAGTCCCTCTGGGCTTCGTTAGAAAGCGATCATCAGCCAATCGAGCAAGCAGAGAATAGTCACTGAATGCTTTGCCAATGCAGCTAGGAGTTGTAGGGAAAAGGACTTGGGGGCGCCCTGTGTACTCGATACCCGTGACTGAAACTCCCTAGTTTCATAAAAGAGATGCAGTGACCGCTTTTGGCCGATTGCCGACCTCGGCGAAGGACCGCTATGGGTCGAAAGCGGACATTCGCCAGTGTCTGCTTTCGACCCAAAACGGACGCTGCGCCAGACATCAAAGCCGGACGGATGACTTATCGGGTATCGCTCGCTACCCTGAAAGCCCCGTCGCCTGACGGTTTCCAGGTCAAGTCCCATTTCACCAGACGAGCATGTCATGAAATCCCCCACAGGTTTGCTGCTGTCGGCTATCGAACTGGACCGTGCCAGTGCCATACCCCTGTACCGCCAGCTGTATCTGCAGATTCGCAAACAGATACTCAACGGCAGAATTCAGGAGGGCGTGCGCCTGCCGTCGACCCGGACCTTGAGCATCGAGTTGGGGCTGTCGCGGATCACCATCCTCAATGCTTTCGATCAGTTGATTGCCGAAGGTTTCCTGGCCTCGCGCACGGGTGCAGGTACGTATGTCGGTACTGAGTGGGAAAGCCGGCGTATCGAGGACGAGCAACCGCGCCAGCCACCGCGCCTGTCCGAACTGAGCCAGTCGATGCTGTCGCTGCGCAGCGATCATTTTCGCGGGGTGTCCTATGCCGACTGGGATCCCGCGACGCCGACCTCCTTCCTGCCCAGTCACAGCACCTATGAAGAATTTCCGCAAGCCATCTGGCGGCGCCTGATGAACCGTCATTTGCTCAAGCCGACCAAGGCGATTCTGGGTTATGGCGAGTTGCAAGGTTTGCAGGCGTTTCGCACAGCGATTGCCGAATACGTCTTCGATGCGCGAGGTATCGACTGCAATGCCGAGCAAGTGGTGATCGTTTCCGGCGCACAACAAGCGTTCAACCTGCTGGGCATGCTGCTGCTCAATCCGCAGGACAGTGTCTGGATGGAAGACCCCGGGCACATCGCCGCGCGAATTGCGTTGCAAGCCCAAGGGGCCAAGATCATTCCGTTGCGTATTGATGAGCAGGGGATCGATGTCCAGCAAGGCCTTGCCGAGTGCCCTGATGCACGCCTGGTATTTTGTACGCCTTCGCGTCAGCATCCTTTGGGTGTCACCCTGAGTTATGTGCGGCGCCAGGCGCTCATCGACTGGGCTGCGCAGCATCAGAGCTGGATCATCGAGGACGATTGCGACAGCGAGTTTCGCTACAGTGGTCGACTTCTCCCGGCACTGTATGCCTTGGACCAGATGGCCCGGGTGATCTACGTCGGCACGTTCAGCAAAGTGCTCTTTCCGTCACTGCGACTGGGTTACGTGATTCTGCCGCAGGCTCTGGTCGAGCCCTTCTGCACCCTGCGCGCGGTCATGGATCGCAGCCCGCCCACGCTGCTTCAGGCCACAACGGCGGACTTCATGAGCGAAGGCCACTTCCTGGGGCACATCCGCCGCATGCGTGCACTGTACAAGGCGCGCCAGCAGGCATTGATCGAACAACTTGAAAAGCAGATCGGCAGCTTTTTCAGGATCACTCCGACGGATGCCGGCATGCACCTGATCGCCTGGCTGCCCCCCGAACTCAGTGACACTGACATCGCCCGGCAACTGGCCCGACACAACATTCACACCTACGCCTTGAGCGACTACCGCATCAAGCATGACCTGCCACCTGCCCTGTTGATCGGCTTTGCCGGCACGCCTGAAAAGCAGGCCCGGGAGCGTGTCGAGGAGCTGGCCCAGGCCTTGCGCACGCTGGGTTACCTTCCGCCGGCCACTTGATGCGAGGCAAGTGGCCTTATCAATTAGTTGATAATGGATCTATCGAGAGTTCCTGACTGGCGCGATAAAGGCTGCGCCGGTAGACCCGGAGTCTGAACCAGGAACGACTCTAATGAACAACAAGATCCAGGAACGATTCAACGCCTTGCTGAGCCACAAGGTGGTCGAACAGGTAGCTGCTCCAGCGCTGACCGAAGCACTGGCCCAGCGGTTGCTTGAGCGTCTCGGGCAATTGCGCCTGTTTGCCCACGCCTATCCGCTACTGACCAACCTCACCCACGGTCGTGTCACCCCCGCCGACCTGCTGGACTTCGCCTATCGCCACGAGCTGCAAGGCCTGAGCCTGCACTTGCTCGACGGCGAGGAAAACAGCCTGAGCCAGATGTCGCCAGAGCAGCTCCAGGCGTTTGCCAGCAAGGCCAAGGCGCTGGGGCTGGATGTGCACCTGGAAATCAGCAGCACGCTGAAAAAGGATGTCGACCAGGTGATCGCCATCGCCAAGGCCCTGGGGGTGCGCAACATCCGTGTCTACTCACGTTACGAGGGCACGCTGTCGCGGGTGATGGACGTGATCGAGACCGACCTGCACTACCTCGCACAACAGGCCGACGCCAACGATCTGTACTTTGACTTCGAGCAGCATGAAGAACTCAAGAGCAGCGAAATCGCGCAGTTGCTCAACCGTCTCAACCACCCTCGCCTGCATGCCCTGTTCGACTTCGGCAACATGATCAATGCCTGCGAACAGCCCCTGCAGGCCCTGCACAACCTGGCGCCGCACATCCGCCAGGCTCACCTCAAGGGCGTACGCATCGTCCCCGAACAAAACGGCTTCGGCCATTACGGCGTATTGCAAGGCAGCGACGAAGACGACCTGCCCAGCGCCCGCATGCTGTTCGAACTGTTGATGCTGGGCGAAGCAACCCCACAGGTGATCGCGTTCATTCTCGAGCAGGAAAATCACTACGTGGCCCCGGCCTTCCGCCAGAGCCTTGAAGCGGCCGATCCATTCATTGCTTACCGGGAGATGAGCGAAACGCCGCTCCCGAAAGGCTACTCGCTCGAGCGCATGCTGGCCGACGAACACCGCTGGGCGAACAATCAGGTGGCCTATGTCCGACGCTTGCTGGGCGAACTGCGCACCTTGGCTGAACTGACCCTGGCCACCCCTTCCAACGCCTGAACCTGACGACCCGATTACGCCCGGAGAACAATAATGACAACTCAAAACAAGGCCAAATGGCTCAGACTCCTGATTCTCATCCTCGGTGGCGGCACCATTTACAAGTTGGCGAACCTCAAGGACGCCTTCTATGTCCCCATGCAGGAATTCATGGGCCTGAGCCACACTGAAATCGGCGTGCTGTTGAGTGCCAACGCGATCATCGCGACTGCACTGTTTGTGGTTGGCGGCCTGCTCGCCGATCGCTACGACACGCGCAAACTGATCCCCCTCGGCCTGATCGGGACCGGAGCTCTTGGGTTGTACCTGGCAACCTTTCCGCCCTTCAGCAGCTTGCTGATCGTGTTCAGCCTGTTGGCCGTCTGTGCCGACTGCCTGTTCTGGCCATCGCTGCTCAAAGCCATCCGTAATCTGGGTGACGATCAGGAGCAAGGCCGGTTGTTCGGCCTGCTGGAAGGCGGGCGTGGCGTGGTTGATACGCTGGTGGCCTTTTCCGCACTGGGCGTGTTCGTCGCCATGGGCTCGGGGGAAACCGGCCTGAAGTCGGCGATCCTGTTCTACTCGGTCATCGACATTCTGGCCGGCACCCTGACCTGGCTCCTGCTCAAGGGCGGTAACGCGCAATCGGCCGCCAAGCCGAAAAACGGTCTGGCGAACCTGATGGAGGCGATCAAGGTACCCGGTATCTGGTTGGTCAGTCTCAACGTGTTCATGGTCTACATCGTCTACTGCGGCCTGACCTATTTCATTCCCTACCTCAAGGAAATGTACGGGTTGCCCGTGGCGTTGGTCGGCGCCTACGGCATCATCAACCAGTACTTCCTGAAAATCCTCGGTGGGCCTGCCGGTGGTTTCATTGCCGACAAGCAGTTCAAGAGCACCAGCCGTTACCTGAAGTGGGCATTCCTGGCGTTACTGCCGTTGATGGGCGTGATCATGCTGATTCCAAAAAGCCCGGGCTTCATCTATGCGGGGATGGCGGCCACCCTGTCCTTCGCCCTGATTGTGTTCTCGATGCGCGGCGTGTTCTGGGCACCCATGGGCGAAGTCGGTATTCCCCAGCACATCACCGGCTCGGCCTTCGGCATCGGTTGCCTGATCGGCTATGCCCCCGGCATGTTTGCCTACGTCATCTATGGCGCGCTCCTCGACCACTTCCCTGGTCAACAGGGCTACAACTATGTGTTCACCTTGATGAGCATACTGGCCATCGTGGGCTTCATGGTGTCCAGCCTTCTCTATCAAGCGGTGCGCAAAAAATCCATGCCCACTGGCGGGGTCAATGCGGTACAAGCCTGATCATCGTTGCTCTCGAGGTTGTCGCTGTACCTGTAGGAGCGGCCTTGTGTCGCGAAAGGGCCGCATCGCGGCCCCAGGATTGATGCGCAACAGTTGAAATTGCCGGGGCCGCTGCGCGCCCCATCGCGACGCAAGGCCGCTCCTACATGGGCCCCGCTGATTCAATGAGTTATGTGCAGTTCCATGAGAGATGACAAAAGCTGAGTGGCTTGCCAAGGTCGATCGTCAGCCATTGCAAACAGGCCTGAAGGTGCCATAGGCTGCCTTTCCATGAATCGGCCACTGACACGGGATAAACGATGATCGACCTACAAGGATGTGGAGAGTTTTCAGGCTTGGAGTGCCGGCCTGTCGGGCCCGCTGACGCAGAAATGATCTGCTCGCATCGCCAGGAGATGTTTCTTGAAGCAGGTGGCGACCCTGAAAAACTGCAAGTCATGACTCAGCACTTTCGCCCATGGCTGGAAGAGCGACTCGGTGACGGTCGGTACTACGGTTTCAAGCTCCTGGATGGCGACCAACCTGTCGCAGCCATTGGCTTGATGAGCATTGATTGGCCTCCCCATCCATCGCACCCGACCCTGGACAAGCGTGGGTACGTGCTGAATGTGTTCGTCCAGCCGGCCTACCGTCGCCGTGGCCTGGCTTCAGCCTTGATGCAGGCTGCTGACGCCGAGTTCGCTCGCCGAGGCATCACCTTCGCTGTCCTGCACGCCACCGAGACGGGTAAACCGGTCTATGAGCAAACCGGTTGGACTGGAACGTCGGAAATGGCCAAATCCATTAGTTGATAGTTACCGCTTTCGCCCGAAAGCGGACATTGAAAACAAGACAGAACAAACCAAACAGACAACTCACGCTAGTCTGCAACCGGCTGATACAAGCTCACCGCCTTGGCATCCACCGCCTTGGGCAACAGCCCCTCGCGGTAGAACGCATCGGCGATGCGCTGCTGCTCGGCCAGGTTCTCCGGCTTCACCGGCTGCACGTCGTAGCTGCGCCGCGCATTGGCCTGCTGCACCGTGGCACTGTCCAGGTTGCCCCATAGCGGCCCGAGGATGCGTGCTGCGGCCGCCGGGTTGGCCTTGGTCCAGACACCTGCCTCACGCAGGGCCTGGTACACCTGCTGCAGCACCTCGGGGTGGGCCTGGGCATAGTCGCTGCTGGCCAGATAGTAGCGCTGGTAGCTGGCCAGTTCGCTGCCGTCGGCCAGGATGCGGGCGTTCTGCTGGCGCTGGGCGCTGGCCACGTAAGGGTCCCAGGTCACCCAGGCATCGACCTTGTGGTTCTCGAAGGCGGCGCGGCCGTCGGCAGGGATCAGGTAGGCCGGGGTGATGTCCTTGAAGGTCAGCCCGGCCTTGGCCAGGGCCTGGATCAGCAGGTAGTGGCTGCCAGCGGCCTTGGTCACCGCCACGCGCTTGCCCTTGAGGTCGGCCAGGGTCCTGAGTGGCGAGTCCGCGGGCACCAGGATGGCCTGGGCCGTTGGCGAAGGCGTCTCCCGGGCGAAGTAGGTAAGCCTGGCGCCGGCAGCCTGGGTGAATACCGGTACGGTGTCGGCAACATCCGCCGACAGGTCGACATTGCCCAGGTTCAGCGCCTCCAGCAATGGCAAGCCGCTAGGGAACTCGTGCCAGCTGACGCGAATGCCCTCGGCCTGCAGGCGTTGTTCGAGGCTGCCGCGGGCCTTGAGCAGGGTCAGCAGGGTCGAGGATTTCTGGTAGCCGATGCGCAGGGTCTGTTCGGCGCTGGCGAGGCTCGGCAGCAAGGCGCTGGCCAGCAGCGCCAGGCCAAGCTGGCGCAGGGGTTTGAAGGACATGTAGAGGTCTCCGGAGTCAGGGTTGCGCGGCCAGCGTGGCGGCATCGGATAGGGTGAAGCCAGTGGCGAAGGTCGGTGCCACGTCGAGGCGTTCGCTCATCAGGCCGTGGGCGTGGTAGAAATCGGCGGTGTCCTGCTGTTGCGCCACGGTCTGCGGGTCGATCACCTGCCAGCGCAGCTGGCGGCGCTCGAACTGCAGGCGGGCGGCGTCCTCGGGGAAGCCGATGATCGCGGCCAGGGTTTTCGAGTAGCTGTCCAGGTGCTGGTTGGCCCAGACCTGCGCCCCGGCCAGGCGGTTGAGGTAGTCCTGCAACGCCGCGCGCCGCTCGGGTTGATCCAGCGCCTTGTCGGTGGCGGCGAGGAAGCTGTTGCCGCTGGAAAGGCCGCGGCCGTTGACCAGCACCCGGCCCTGCCCGCTCAGCTCGGCCAGCGCGGTGTAGGGTTCCCAGGTCGACCAGGCGTCCACCGAGCCGTTGGCCAGGGCGATCTTGGCGTCCACCGGCCCGAGGAAGCGGAACTCCACATCCTTCTCGCTCAAGCCGACCTGGTCCAGTGCCTTGAGGGCCAGATGATGGCCGATCGACCCGCGACCGGTGGCGATGCGCTTGCCCTTGAGCTCCGCCGCGCTGTGCAGCTGCGCGTCAGGACGCACCAGCAGCGACGTGCCATAGGGGTCGGACTTGTCCACGGCAATGGCCTTGACCGGTGCCCCCGAAGCCAGCACGAATAGCAGCGGCGCATCGCCGATGATGCCGGCATCGATCGCCCCGGCATTGAGCGCCTCGGCCAGCGGCGCGGCAGCGGGGAACTCGGCCCAGTGGATGTCGTACGGCAGGTCGCGCAATGCGCCTGCGGCTTCCAGCTGGGCGCGCATGTTGCCCTTCTGGTCGCCGATGCGCAGGGTCAGGCGCTCGGCGGCGCCGGCCTGGCTGGCCAGCAGCAGGGCCGCGGCCAGGGTCAGCAGCTTCGATCGGATGGACATGGCGTTCCTCGGTGTCTGGGCGGGCAGCATCATGCGGCCCGTGCCAGGCGACTCTAACGAGATCCGTCAAATAAATTAAATTGATTTTAGGAATATCCTAATATGCGTTTTCATCTATCAAAACAGAACCAATGGCATTACCCGCCAGGCAGATTATGCTAATGCCTTATTTTCCCTCCGACCCTGTGAGCGCCAATTATGAAAATCGATGATATGGACGCCTTCGTCGCGGTCATCCGCTGCCAATCCACCAACCTCGCCGCCGAGGCCCTGCAACTGACGCAACCGGCGATCACCCGCCGGGTGCAGAACTTCGAGGAAGACCTTGGCGCCACCCTGCTCGACCGCAACACCAAGCCGCTCAAGCCCACCCCCATGGGCTTGCGGGTGTACGAGCAGTGCAAGGCGATCCTGCGCGAGATCGACTCGCTGCGCGAACTGGTGGCCAACGATGGCGCGCCTTCGGGCACCCTGCGCCTGGGTGTGCCGCAAACCCTGGGTGACGTGGTGCTGCTCGATGCCCTGGCGCAGATTCGCGAGGCCTACCCGCAATTGCGCACCCAGGTCAGCAGCGGTTGGGGCAGCAGCCTCATCGCGCGCATGGAAAACGCTGAACTGGACGCCGCCGCCGCGCTGTTCCCACCGGGCAAGATCTTCCCCGAAGGCATCGCCAGCCGCTCGATCGCGCGCATGCCGCTGAAGGTGGTAGCCGCCAAGGGCAGCGTCACCAAGCGCAGCTACAAGCTCAAGGACTGCTACACCCGTGGATGGGTGCTCAACCCCGACGGCTGTGGTTTCCGCGCCGGCCTGCAGCGGGCGCTGAGCGAACAGGGGCTGAGCCTGTCGATCAACCTGGAAACCTTCGGCACCGAGTTGCAACTGGGCCTGGTCGCCAACGGCCAGGGCCTGGGGCTGGTGCCCGAACCACTGCTGCAGGCCAGCCGCCACCGCGATGCGCTGGACGTGATCAACGTCAGTGATTTCAAGCCGCAGGTAGACCTGTGGCTGTTCCATCCACGTTACCTGGGCAACCTGCAGGAACCCGTCGAGCTTTTCGGCGAGGTGGCTGGGCACAGGCTGCTGGGGTGACCACGCAGGGGCGCCTGGCGCCCCGCCAATAAATGCAATTCATGCATAACAGTAAAAACAATAAATTCTTAAAACAAATAATTAGCATAGAACCAAAAAGACTTTTACAGCGATCATCCATACGAATACGGTCTTAGCAACACACCGTCATTCAGGGATGAAACCCCATGAGTCACCCCTCCGACAGCGCCCTCGCCGAGCTGACGCAGGCCCTCGCGGCCAACGCCGAACGCTACGACCGCAGCGCGCAGTTCCCCCAGGACAATTTCGACCTGCTGCACCGCCACGGCCTGCTCGCCTTCACCGTACCCCGCGCGCTCGGTGGCGCTGGCGCGAACCTGGCCAGCGCTCGTCGGGTGATCGGCGCAGTCGGCAAGGGCGACCCGGCCACCGCGTTGATCCTGGTGATGCAGTACCTGCAGCACTTTCGCCTGCAGGACGAGGCCCGCTGGCCCGAACACCTGCGCCAGCGCGTGGCCCGCGATGCCGTGCAACAGGGCGCACTGATCAACGCCCTGCGCGTTGAACCCGAACTCGGCACCCCGGCCCGCGGCGGCCTGCCCGCCACCGTGGCGCGGCGCACAGCCGAGGGCTGGCGCCTGAGCGGGCGCAAGATCTACTCCACCGGCAGCCACGGCCTGACCTGGTACCTGGTCTGGGGCCGCAGCGACGACGCCGACCCGCTGGTCGGCGGCTTCCTGGTGCACCGCGACACGCCCGGCATCACCATCATCGATGACTGGGACCACCTGGGCATGCGCGCCACCTGCAGCCATGAAGTGCGCTTCGATGACGTGCTGATCCCCCTCGACCACGCCGTCAGCGTCAGCCCTGCAAGCGCACCGAAGGCCGAACTCGACGGCGAGAGCCTGCTGTGGATGGCCGTACTGCTGCCGGCGGTGTACGACGGCGTGGCCCGTGCCGCCCGCGACTGGCTGGCGGTTTTTCTCAAGCAGCGTGCCCCCTCCAACCTGGGCGCGCCGCTGGCCAGCCTGCCGCGCTTCCAGGACGTGCTGGGGCGCATCGACACCCTGCTGTTCGCCAACCAGGGCCTGCTTGACGCAGCCACCGCCGGGCAGGTCGCCGCGCAGCATGCCGGGCAGCTCAAGCACCTGGTAAGCGCCAACGCCATCCAGGCCGTGGAGCTGGCCATCGAGGCCGCCGGCAACCCCGGGCTGTCGCGGCGCAACCCACTGGAACGGCACTACCGCGACGTGCTCTGCAGCCGCATCCACACCCCGCAGGACGATGTGGTGTTTGGCCAGGCCGGCCGCGCGGCGCTGGCGGAGGTGCACGCATGAGCCATTCGATCATCGCCAGCCAGCTCGATGCCCAGGCCAACCAGCACCTGCGCGAACACCTGCCGGACCATGAAGTCATCGATATCGCCCCCGGCCAGCTGGCCCTCCAAGCCCCTGCCGATGTATTCATCCTGCGCCCGATCAACGTGCGCGGGCAGCGCATCGACACCCCGCCGCCGGGCTGGCCCTGGGGCCTGAAGTGGGTGCAGCTGGTGTCCTCGGGCATCGACTTCTACCCGGACTGGGTGTTCCAGGGCACACCGGTCACCAGCGGCAAGGGCGCCAATGCCGAGCAGGTGGCCGAATTCGCCCTGGCCCTGGTGTTCGCCGCCGCCAAGCAACTGCCGGGGCTGTGGGTCAAGGATGCCGACTGGCGCCTGACCCCTCTGGCGCCGTTGCGCGGCCGCACACTGGGCATTCTCGGTTTTGGCAGTATCGGCCAGAGCCTGGCGCGCAAGGCGGTGGCCCTTGGCATGCAGGTGCTGGCCTTGAGTCGCCCCGGCCAGGCGATCGCCGAGGTGCCCGGGGTGGAGCGCGCCGCCGACCTGCAGCAGTTGTTCGCCGGCAGCGAACACCTGGTGTTGGCGGCCCCACTCACCGCCGCCACCCGTGGCCTGGTCGACCGTCAGGTGCTGGCCCATGCCCGCCCTGGCCTGCACCTGATCAACATCGCCCGCGGTGGCCTGCTTGACCAGCAAGCCCTGCTCGAGGCCCTGGACAGCGGCCTGATCGGCCGCGCCAGCCTGGATGTCACCGACCCCGAGCCGCTGCCCGCCGGCCACCCGCTGTATCACCACCCACGGGTGTTCCTGTCGCCGCACACCTCGGCCATTTCCGAGGACGGCTACCCGGCCCTGCTTGAAGCCTTCATCGCCAACTTCCACCGCTACCGCGAGCAGGCGCCCCTGGCCAACCTGGTCGACACCGCGCGCGGCTACTGATTACCGGAGAGCACACCATGAGTTCACTGTCTGCCGTCACTACCAGCACCGACAAGGTGCGCGACCGGGTCAGCGCCGAAGAGTGGGAGGTACGGGTCAAGCTGGCCGCCGCCTACCGCCTGGCCGCCCTGTTCCGCTGGACCGACCACATCTACACGCACTTTTCGGCCCGCGTGCCGGGGCCGGACGAACACTTCCTGATCAACGCCTTCGGCCTGCTGTTCGACGAAATCACCGCCTCCAACCTGGTCAAGGTCGATGTCGACGGCACCATCATCGACGACCCGCTGGGGCTGGGCATCAACCAGGCCGGCTACGTGATCCACAGCGCAATCCACCGCGCCCGCCCAGACCTGAAGGCCGTGCTGCACACCCACACCCGGGATGGCGCAGCGGTATCGGCCCAGCGTGACGGCCTGCTGCCGATCTCCCAGCACGCGTTGGCCTACTACAGCCGGGTGGTTTACCACGACTACGAAGGCGTGGCCCTGGACCTGGACGAACAGCAGCGGCTGGTGGCCAACCTGGGCGACAGCAACATCCTCATCCTGCGCAACCACGGGTTGCTCACCGGGGGGATCAGCGTCGAGCACGCATTCCGTGAGCTGCATGGGCTGGAGCGGGCCTGCAACATCCAGGTGGCGGCCCAGGCCGGGGGCAATGACCAGCTGCTGCATGCATCGCAGGCGGCGATTGCCAAGGTGCATGAACAGTCGAAGCGGTTTTCCGATGGCAAGGGGGAAGGCATCCAGCGGCATTGGGATGCGTTGATCCGGCAGCTGGACCGCGAGGGCCGCGATTACCAGGACTGACTGGAAGGCAGCTGTCGCCGGTACCGGCCTCTTCGCGGGTAAACCCGCTCCCACAGGTACGGCGCACCACTCAAGGAAAGTGAAACTCCTGTGGGAGCGGGCATGCCCGCGAAGAGGCCGGCACAGGTAACCCCAACTCAATGAAGGACCATCCCATGCCCCGACTGCACCGCCTGTTCGCCATCGGCTCCCTGGCCCTGGCCCTCACCGCCTGCTCCCCAGCCGGCAACACCTCGGCCAGCAACACCCTGAACATCGCCTTCTGGGGCGACAACACCACCCTGGTCAGCGTCGACCCCTTCCAGGTCTACTGGCTGGAGCACCGCGTACTGCTGCGCAACGTGGCCGAGTCCCTGACCGACCAGGACCCGCAAACCGGCCGCATCATTCCCTGGCTGGCAAAAAGCTGGGAGGTCAGTGCCGATACCCTGAG
This sequence comes from Pseudomonas sp. B8(2017), assembly GCF_002113575.1. NCBI lineage: Bacteria > Pseudomonadati > Pseudomonadota > Gammaproteobacteria > Pseudomonadales > Pseudomonadaceae > Pseudomonas > Pseudomonas sp. B8(2017). The sequence continues at coordinate 134,679 of NZ_NEIO01000010.1, forward strand.
CTACACCTTCCAGCTGCGCCAGGACGTCACCTTCAGCAACGGCGAACGCTTCGACGCCCACGCCGTGAAAACCGCCTTCGACAGCAACAAGGCCTTCGCCACGCAGCTGCCGGCCACCTTCGGTGCCACCTACCTGGCCGGCTATGACCACGCCGAGGTGCTGGACGACTTCACCGTGCGCCTGGTCCTGGCCAAACCCAATGCCGGTTTCCTGCAGGCCACCTCGACCACCAACCTGGCCATCCTTGCGCCGGCCTCCTACAAGCTGACCGCCCAGGCGCGCTCGCTGGGCAACATCATCGGCACCGGCCCGTTCATCCTCGAGCACTACACCCCGGAGGTGGGCGCCCGGCTGGTCAAGCGTGCCGACTACGCCTGGCCATCAGCCAACATGCACAACCAGGGCCCGGCGCACCTGGATGCCGTGGACATCAGCTACATCCCCGAGGAAAGCGTGCGCAACGGCCTGTTCCTGCAGGGCAAGGCCGACATCCTGTGGCCGCGCAACCCGTTCTCGGAAGTCGACCTGAAGCTGTTCCAGGCCAAGGGCGCGACCATCCAGAGCCGCTCGCTGCCGGGCCCGGCGCTCAACCTCTACCCCAACACCCGCAACGACCGCCTGCTGGCCGACCGCCAGGTGCGCCTGGCACTGCAGAAGGCCATCGACCGCACCAGCTACGCGCATACCGTGTACAACGCCGCGTTCCCGGTGGTGAGTGGCGTTTACGACGTCACCACGCCGTACTTCAAGCCCCAGGCCGACAAGCTCGCCTATGACCCTACGGGCGCCGAGCAACTGCTCGAGGCCGCCGGCTGGCACAAGGGCGAGGACGGCTACCGGCACAAGAACGGCCAGCGCCTGACCCTGCGCTACAACCTGACCCCGGCCGAAAGCGCCGGTGACGTGCTGGTGCAGGACCAGTTGCGCAAGGTCGGCATCGACCTCAAGCTCAATGTGCTGACCCGCGCCGAATGGGTGGCCGGGAACGCGTCCGGCAACTACGACCTGACCTCCACCTACATGACCCGCGCCGACCCGATCATCCTGCAGACCATCCTCGACCCGCGGGCGGCAAGCAGCACCACGTTGGCCACCAACACCTACGAACCGCACACCCTGGCCAGGGCCCAGGCGCTGTTCGACAGCGGCATCACCGCCACCGCCGCCCCGCAACGGGCCCAGGCCTATGGCCAGCTGCAGGACCTGCTGGTCGACGAGGCGTCTGCGTTCCCGCTGTACGAACGCGTCTGGCAAGCCGCCACCGCGCCGCGGGTCAAGGACTTCCGCTGGACTGCAGAAGGCTTCGCGCTGCTCAGTGACATCCAGGTCGGCCAGCCATGAAACGCTACCTGATCGGCCGCATCGGCCAGGCCCTGTTGGTGCTGTGGGGCGCCTACACCATCACCTACTTCATCCTCTACCTGCTACCGGGCGACACCCTGGCGATCATGCTCAGCGCCTCGGGCATGGAGGCCGATGGCCTGTCACCCGAGGACCTGGCCAAGGCCCGCGCCTACTACGGGCTGGACAAGGGGCTGCTCGAGCAGTACTTCGACCTGCTGTGGCGCGCCCTGCACGGTGACCTCGGGCAGTCGTTGTCACTGGGCCGGCCGGTCACTGCGCTGCTGGCCGAGCGCCTGCCGCAGACCCTGGCCCTGGCCGGCGCGGCCATCGCCCTGTCGCTGCTGGCCGGGGTCGGCCTGGCCTACCTGACCGCCTACCTGCAATGGCGGCCACTGAAGACCGCCCTGGCACGCCTGCCGTCGCTGGGTTTCTCGGTGCCGGTGTTCTGGATGGGCCTGCTGCTGATCCAGGTATTCGCCTTCGCCCTCGGCTGGTTCCCGGCCACCGGCAGCCAGGGCCTGGCCAGCCTGGTGCTGCCGGCGATCACCTTGGCGATCCCCAGCGCCGCGGTGTACGCCCAGGTGCTGCAGCGTGGCTTCCAGGGCGTGTGGCAGGAACCCTACATCACCACCGCCTTCGCCAAGGGCCTGAGCCGGGCCCAGGTGCAGGCGCGCCATGGCTTGCGCAACGCGGCCTTGCCGCTGTTGACCCTGATCGGCCTGCAGGTCGGCAATACGGTATCCGGCGCGGTGCTGGTGGAAACCATCTTCTCTCGCAACGGCGTCGGCCGCCTGGCCCAGGAGGCCGTGCTGCGCCAGGACATCCCGGTGGTGCTGGCGATCGTCGCGGTATCGGCCACCGCCTTCGTGGTGGTGAACCTGATCGTCGACCTGCTCTACCCGTACCTCGACCCACGCATTACCCACACGGCCAAGGTGAGCTGAGATGACCATCGACCTTTCCCTGTCCCCGATCGACACCCAGCCCACGGGCGAGGTGGCACATCCTGCCAGCGCCTGGAAGCGGCGCACGCACCTGCAGCGCGCCCGGCAGGCCCTGATCCCGCTGCTGCGCAGGCCCGGCTTCAGCCTGGCGCTATTGATCGTGCTGTTCGCCCTGTTCGCGGCACTGGCCCCGCAGTTGCTGACCAGCTTCGACCCCTACGCCACCTCGCCCGCCGACAAGCTCAGCGCCCCCGGCGTGGTGCACTGGTTCGGCACCGACGAGCTGGGTCGCGACCTGTATACCCGGGTGGTCTATGGCGCGCGCCTGTCGGTGCTGGCCGCATTGCTGGCGGTGGCCATCGCCCTGCTCGGTGGCCTCGGCCTGGGCGTGCTGGCCGGCTTTGCCGGTGGGCGCGTCGACGCGGCGCTGATGCGCCTGATCGATGTGTTGCTGGCACTGCCCGGCCTGCTGCTGGCCTTGGCCATCGTCACCGCGATCGGCTTTGGCACGGTGCCGGTGGCAGTCGCTGTGGGCGTCGGCATCATCCCGGGCTTTGCCCGCACCACCCGCGCCGAAGTGCTGCGCATCAAGACCCTGCCCTATGTCGAGGCCGCCCGCCTGGGCGGCGCCAGCTGGGCGCGCACGCTGCTGCGCCATGTGCTGCCCAACGCCTGGGGCCCGGTGGCGGTGCTCGCCACCCTGGACTTCGGCGCCGCCATCCTGGCCACCGCCGGGCTGAGCTTCCTCGGCTTCGGCGCGGCGCCGCCGGCGGCGGAATGGGGCACGCTGATCGCCAACGGCCGCCACTTCCTGATCACCGCCCCTTGGGTCTCCCTGCTGCCGGGGCTGTTCGTGGTGGCCGTGGTGTTCAGCCTCAACCACCTGGCGCGCAGCGCCGAGGAGCATGCCCGATGAGCCAGCGCCCCCTGATCGAGGTCCGCGACCTGAGTGTCAGCTACACCTTCGCCGGGCAACCCATCCAGGCCTTGCGCCGGCTGTCGTTCAGCCTGGCACAGGGCGAGACGCTGGCCATCGTCGGCGAGTCCGGCTCGGGCAAGTCGACCCTGGCCAATGCCCTGCTCGGCCTGCTGCCGGGCAATGCCCGCATCGAGCAGGGCCAGCTGTGGGTCGACGGCGTGGATGTGGCCCGGGCCAGCGAGCGTACCCGGCGCCAGTTGCGCGGGCGCACCGTCGGCCTGGTACCGCAGGACCCGATGGTCAGCCTCAACCCGACCCTGCGCATCGGCCGGCAGATTGCCGAGGCCTTGCTGCTGGCTCGCGGCCGACGCTACCCGACGGTGGATGCCGAGGTGCTGGAACTGCTGGCCCAGGTCGGCCTGGACGACCCGGCGCTGCGCGCCCGCCAGTACCCCCATGAACTCTCCGGCGGCATGCGCCAGCGGGTGCTGATCGCCATCGCCCTGGCCGGCGAGCCGCGGCTGATCATCGCCGACGAGCCCACCAGCGCGCTGGACGTGACGGTGCAGCGGCGCATCCTCGACCACCTGCAACGGCTGGTGGCCGAGCGCGGCATCGCGCTGCTGATCATCACCCATGACCTGGGCATGGCCTGCGACCGCGCCGACCGCCTGCTGGTCATGAAACAGGGTGAGCTCGTCGAGCAGGCCTCGCCCAGGCAGATCCTCTGGGGCGCACGGCAGCCCTACACCCGCGACCTGCTCAACGCCGCGCCGGCCTTCGTGCCACGGCGCAGGCCTGGCGCGCCGAGGGGCCAGGCAGCGCTGCTGCGCCTGAGCAACGTCGGCAAGCACTTCGCGTTGCCCGGGCAGGATGCCCACTTCACCGCCCTGCATGACCTGAACCTTGAGGTGCATGCCGGGCAGACCCTGGCCATCGTCGGCGAGTCGGGCTCAGGCAAGAGCACCGCGCTACGGATCGCCCTCGAGCTGGAAAAACCCAGCCACGGGCGGGTGGAGTTCGCTGGCGTGGACGTCAGTGCCTGCAGCTGGCGGCAGTTCCGCCCCCTGCGCCGGCGCATCCAGCTGGTGCAGCAAAACCCGTTCGCCGCGCTGGACCCGCGCTTCACCGTGTTCGACAGCATCGTCGAACCGCTGGTGTCGTTCGGCCTGCTCAAGGGCGAGGCCCTGGAGCGCAAGGCTCGTGAACTGATCACGCGGGTACAGCTGCCGGTGCACTTCCTCGACCGCCTGCCCCGGGAGCTGTCGGGCGGCCAGCGCCAACGGGTGGCGATCGCCCGGGCATTGGCCCTGGAGCCCGAGGTGCTGCTGCTCGACGAACCGGTCAGTGCGCTGGACGTGTCGGTGCAGGCGCAGATCCTCGCCCTGCTGGATGAGCTGCAGCGCGAGCTGGGAATGGCCTATGTGCTGGTCTCCCACGACCTGGCGGTGGTGGCGAGCATGGCCGACCAGGTGCTGGTGCTGCAGCGCGGCCAGGTGGTCGAGCAAGGGCCGGCGGTGCAGGTGTTCGGCCAACCGGCCAGCGCCTATACGCGAGCGCTGATCGAGGCGATACCCGGGCATTCGCGCAGCGTGCTGCCCGTGGCGGTTTGACCGTTTTGCCGTGCGGCACGGGCGTGCCGCGCGGATCAGACATTGAGGCCTATCTGGCAAGAGGTATTGAACGTGAGCAAAAGACAGATCCATCTCGGCGCGATGATCCACGGTGTAGGCCACGGCTGGGGCGAATGGCGGCACCCCGAGGCGCTGGCCGACGCCAGCGTCAACTTCGGTTTCTACAAGCAGCAGGCGCAATTGGCCGAGGCGGCCAAGTTCGATTTCGCCTTCATCGCCGACAGCCTGCACATCCATGCCCGCTCCAGCCCCCACTACCTCAACCGCTTCGAGCCGCTGACCATTCTCTCTGCACTGGCGGCGGTCACCACCCATATCGGCCTGGTGGCCACGGTCACGGTCAGCTATACCGAACCGTTCCAGGTCGCCCGCCAGCTCGCCTCGCTGGACCTGATCAGCGGCGGCCGCGCCGGCTGGAACGTGGTCACCTCATGGCTGTCGGGCACCGCCGACAACTTCGGCAAGGACCAGCACCCACCCCACGCCGTGCGCTACCGCATCGCCCGCGAGCATGTCGAGGTGGTCAAGGGCCTGTGGGACTCCTGGGAAGACGACGCCTTCACCCGCGACAAGCAGAGCGGCGAATTCTTCGACCCGGCCAAGTTGCACACCCTGGGCCACAAGGGCGAGTTCTTCAAGGTCAAGGGCCCGCTGAACATCCAGCGCTCGCCCCAGGGCCAGCCGCTGATCTTCCAGGCCGGCGTGTCGGAGGACGGGCGCAACTTCGCCGCGCAGAACGCCGATGCAATCTTCGTCAACCCCGAGTCGTTCAGCGATGCCCGCGCCTACTACCAGGATTTGAAGCAACGCGCCGCAAGCCATGGCCGCGACCCGGACCAGCTGTTCATCCTGCCGGGCATCCGCCCCATCGTCGGCCGCGACGAAGCAGAGGTGGAGCGCCGCTACCAGCAGGCCGTCGACCTGGTGAGCATCGAGGACGCCCTGGTCGCCCTCGGCCGCCCGTTCAACGACTACGACTTCAGCCAGCACGAGCTGGATGCACCGTTCCCCGACCTGGGCACCCTTGGCGACAACAGCCACAAGGGCACCGCCGACCAGTTGAAGCAACTGGCCCGCGACGAAAGCCTGAGCCTGCGCCAACTGGCCTTGCGCTTCTCGCGCCCAAGACGCGACTTCACCGGCACCCCCGAGCAGGTCGCCAACGCCTTGCAGGACTGGTTCGAAGACGGCGCCGCCGACGGCTTCATCATCAACTCGCTGCTGCCCGATGGCCTGCAGTATTTCACCGAGCTGGTGGTGCCCCTGCTGCAAGCGCGCGGCCTGGTGCGCAGCGAATACAGCGGCAGCACCTTGCGCGACAGCTTTGGCCTGAGCGTTCCGACCAACCGCAACACGCTGCGCCGCGGGCAGATCGCAGCTGCCTGAATCCGCCCCACACGAAAAGGAGTTCCATTGCATGAGCCTAGAATTCATCGGCCTCATCGGCCCCCAGGAAAGCAGCGAATCACAGGCCCCGCGCGGCCCGCTGGTCGACCTTGATTTCATCAAGGCCTTCGCCCAGGCCCAGGAATACGCCGGCTTCGACAAGGCCCTGCTGGCAGTCAACACCAGCGCGCCGGACTCGATGATCCTGGCCAGCTACGTAGCCGCGCTGACCGAGCGCATCGGCCTGCTGGTGGCGCACCGCCCCGGGTTCCAGGCGCCAACCTTCGCCGCCCGCCAGTTCGCCACCCTCGACCAGCTCAGCCGCGGCCGCGCCTCGATCAACGTGATCACCGGCGGCGACAGCGGCGACCTGCAGCGCGACGGCGACTTCCTCGACAAGGATGCCCGCTACGCCCGCACCGACGAATACCTGCAGGTACTACGCAACACCTGGACGCAGACCACACCGTTCGACCACCACGGCGAGCATTACCGGGTGGAAGACAACCTGACCCTGGTCAAGCCGGTGGGCAAGCTGCCGGTGTACTTCTCCGGCGCTTCGGAGGCGGCGGTGGAGGTCGCGGCGAAACACGCCGATGTGTACATGATGTGGGGGGAGCCACTGGAGCAGGTGCGCGAGCGCATTGCCCAGGTGCGCAAGGCCGCGGCCCGCCACGGGCGGGAGAATCACATCCGCTTCAGCCTGTCGCTGCGGCCGATCCTGGGGGCCACCGAGGAAGAGGCCTGGGCGCGGGCCGAACGCATCCTGGCCGATGCCAGGCAGCGCATCGGCATCCGCCAGGGCAACCGCCGCGAGAAGAATTTCGGCAAGAGCAATGTCGGCTCCGAGCGCCTGGTACAGCTGGCCGGCCAGCGCAAGGTGCACGATACCCGGCTGTGGACCGAAATCGCAGCCCTGGGCGGCGGGGCCGGCAATTCCACCTCACTGGTGGGCACGCCCGAGCAGGTGGCCGAAGCGGCGCTGGCCTACTACGAACTGGGTGTGAGCACCTTCCTGTTCCGTGGTTTCGAGCAGTTGCGCGATGCCGTGGAGTACGGACAAGAGCTGATTCCGCGGATCCGCGCGCTGGTGGCCCAGCGTGAGGCAGGACGCAGTACGCGTTCTGCATAGGCCCTGCCGCCTGTGCAGGCCCTTTCGCGGACAAGCTCGCGCTCACGGAACTGCACAGGACTCGTCGCCCCAGCCCTTTGGGCCGCGCTGTCGCACAGATAACTGAATTTGCAAGCGATCCTCGTACCCTGTGGGAGCGGCTTTAGCCGCGAAGAATCCAACACTGTGCATGGCACCGGCTGCGCCGGTGTTCGCGGCTAAAGCCGCTCCCACAGGGTCCCTGCTAATTCAATGAGTTATGTGCAGTTCTATGAGAGCGGGCTTCGCGGCGGTTCGACGCCTCGATGCACCCGCCTCAACATCAGTATTACGCATTTCTACTGATTAGCTTTATCAGCAATAAACATAATTAATATAGAACCAAAAAGCCTTTCACAGCACCGTGAAAGTCCATTAGGTTCTGTAAACCGACCCCAACATGGCGGAGGCAAATGGATTTGTGCCAGCCGCCGTCGGGTCCCTCCCTTCGATCCGCCCGTTGCGCACATCCGAACCCAACCTTCTCGGAGCATGCGACATGGGATTGTCCCGTAGAGACCTGATCACCCGCCTCGCCGCTATTGGCGGCTATTCGGCAGCCCTGGGCGCGCTGGGGCAGAATGCCCTGGCTGCCACCTTCCAACCCCTGCAACTGGCCGCAAGCGGCGGCAACGGCAAGCGCGTGGTGATTGTCGGGGCGGGTATTTCCGGCCTGGTATCCGCCTACGAGCTGCGCAAGGCCGGCTTTTCGGTCACCGTGCTGGAGGCCCGCGAGCGGGTCGGTGGCCGGGTCTGGACCTTGCGCCAGGGCGACCGCGTCGAGCACAACGACGGCAGTTCGCAAACCGTCGAGTTCGACCCGGGCCACTTCTTCAACGCCGGCGCCGCGCGCCTGCCCAGCCATCACCTGACCATCCTCGGCTACTGCCGTGAGCTGGGCGTGGAGCTGCAGGTGCTGGTCAACAGCAGCCGCAACGCCCTGGCCCAACCAGACCTGGCTCGCCCGCCGCTGCTGCTGCGCCAGGCAGTCAACGACACCCGCGGGCACTTCAGCGAACTGCTGGCGCGCAGTGTCAGCCGCAACTCCCTCGATGCCGAGCTCGACAGCAGCCAGCGCAAGGCCTTGCTGGACTTCCTCAAGGTCTACGGCGACCTCGACAGCCAGCAGCAGTACCGCGGTTCGGTACGCGCCGGCTACACCCGCTTCGCCGGCGCCGGCGACCAGACCCCGATCCAGCGTCAGCCGGTGCCGCTGGACCAGCTGCTGGACAGCAACCTGCTTTTGCCGCTGGTGTTCGACGAAATCCCCGAGTTCTCCTCGACCATGTTCCAGCCGGTCGGTGGCATGGACCAGATTCCCAAGGCGTTCTATCGCCAGGTCAAGGACAGCGTGCGCCTGGGCGCCGAGGTGCTGGGGGTGGACACCGGTGACAACGGTGCCAAGGTGGTCTGGCGCGACCGCAAGAGCGGCCAGCAGCACGTCGAACAGGCCGACTACGCCATCGTCACCCTGCCCCTGCCGCTGCTGGCCAAGCTGCCGAACAACTTCGACAAGGCCTTCAGGCAGGCCATCGCCAGCGCCGAAGGCGACAAGGCCAACAAGGTGGCCTGGCAGTCGCCGCGCTTCTGGGAAACCGACTTCCAGATCTATGGCGGGCTCAGCTACATCAACCACGAAGCCCGCACCCTGTGGTACCCCAGCGATCACCTCAACAGCGCCCAGGGTGTGCTGGTCGCCACCTACAACACGGGCGCGGTGGCCCAGCAGTTTGCCGCCAAGCCGCTGCAGGCCCAGGTCGCCTCCTCGCGCCAGGCGGTGGAATCGCTGCACCCGGGCCACAGCCACAAGCTGGCCAGGCCGGTGGTGGTGAACTGGTCGAAGATCCCCTTCAGCGAAGCGCCGTGGATCGTCCATGACGAAGTCGCCCAGCCCGGCTACGACCTGCTCAACCAGCCCCAGGGGCGTACCTGGCTGGCCAGCGACGCCCTGGCCCATGGCGGCGTGGGCATCTGGCAGAACAGTGCCGCCGAGTCCGCCCGCCGGGTGGTCGGCCTGATTGCCAAACACGCCAGCCAGACCACCCGCGGCGTTGCCGCCTGACCTGCAAGGAACCACCCCCATGCCTCGTCTTCTTCTGCTTGCCGGAGTACTCATGTCGCTCACCCTCAACGCCCACGCCGACGGCATCAAGCGCGTCGCGCCACCCGGCTCGAACTTCCCCATCTCGCAGCTGGTCACGGTACCGGCCGGCAGCCAGCTGACGTTCATCAGCGGCACCCTGCCGGACGTGGCCGACCCAAAGGCGCCCAAGGGTAGCGTTGCGGCGCTGGGCAACACCGAAACCCAGGCCCGCTCGGTGCTGAACAAGCTGCGCACGGCGCTGCACAGCCAGGGCCTGGACCTTGGCGACATCGTCCAGTTACGGGTGTTCCTGGTAGGCGACCCGGCCAACGGCGGCGCCCTCGACTTCGCCGGGCTGCAGGCGGCCTACACCGAGTTCTTCGCCACCGCCGAGCAACCCCGTACACCGACCCGCACCGCCATCCAGGTGGTGGCCCTGCCATTGCCGGGCGCGCTGGTGGAAATCGACGCGATCGCGGCCAAGGCGCCGTAAGTGCGCCAGCCATGCCAGACAAGGAACTGCGTGCATGAAGCCAGCTTTTAAAACTGCCTCTTTTTTTGGCGTGGCCCTGGCCGCCGGGCTGCACAACGCACCCAGCCTGGCCGAGGAACCCGCCGCTCAGGCCCTGGGCACGGTGATCGTCACCGGCAACCGTGGCAGCGAGAAACGCACCGTAACCAGCAGCCCGGTGCCCATCGATGTGATCAGCGCCAAGCAGTTGCAGGAAACCGGCAAGCCCGGCCTGATGGAAGCCCTCAGCGCCAGCGTGCCGTCGCTGACCTTGCCGGAAAAGACCGGCTGGGACGCCAGCGGCATGGCCCGCGCCCCTAACCTGCGCGGCCTCAACGCCGCCCAGGTGCTGGTGCTGGTCAACGGCAAGCGCCGCCATACCAGCGCCACGCTCAACATCAGCGGCATCAACGCCGGCGCTGCCCCCGCCGACCTCGACCTGATTCCCATCAGTGCCATCGACCATGTCGAGGTGCTGCGTGATGGCGCGGCCGCCCAATACGGCTCCGACGCCATCGCCGGGGTGATCAACGTGATCCTCAAGGCCGACGCCAGCGGCACTGCCGTGACCACCGCAGGCCAAGGCTACGACGGCAAGAAGCAGACAGTGCAGCAAAGCCTGAACAAGGGCTTCGAGATCGGCCGCGACGGCATCGTCCAGCTGGCACTGGACGCCCGCAGCCAGAACGACGACAACAAGGCCAGCGCCAATGGCTACAGCCAGGCCGAAGCCCTGGACCGCGCCGGCAAGGTTACCTACGGCGGCTATGGCACGCCGAAGATCAACCTTCTGACTCTGGGCTACAACGCCGAACTGCCGCTGCAAGACGACCTGACGCTCTACTCGTTCAGCACCTGGTCGTACCGCAAGGCCGAGCAGGGCCAGAACTTCCGCCTGCCGACCATCGTCAACACCATCACCACCGGGCCCAACGGGCGCCCCTCGGGCTATACGCCCACCTGGTACATCGAGGAATACGACTACCAGGCGGCGTTTGGCGCCAGGGGCCTGGCCGGCGAATGGGACTGGGACCTGTCCAGTACCTACGGGCGCAACGAGGCCGAACAGGGCACCTGGAACAACCAGAACCCGTCACTGGGCGAGGCCACGCCCAACCATTTCGAATCCGGCACCTGGGTCAGCTCGCAACTGACCAGCAACCTCGACCTGCGCCGCAGCTTCGAAGTTGGGCTGACCAAGCCGCTGGACTTCTCCTGGGGCCTGGAACAGCGCCGCGATACCTACCAGGTGCAGGCTGGCGACTGGGCCAGCTGGGCCGACGGCGGCTACTGCAAGGCGCCCGGCAATTGCGCCGCCTCCGGCGCCCAGGTCACCAACGGCATCTCCCCCGCCGAGGCCGCCAGTGCCAGCCGCAACAGCTACGCCGGTTACCTGGACGTGGGTTTCAACCCGCTGCCGCAGTGGTACTGGGGCGCTGCCCTGCGCTACGAGCACTATGATCGCAATATCGGGGCCACCCGCAGCGGCAAGCTGACCACCCGCTACGAGCTGACCCCCGAACTGGCCGTGCGGGCGACGGTGAGCAACGGCTTCCGCGCGCCGTCCTTGGCCAACAACCTGTTCAGCGCCCGCTCCACCACCTACGGCGTGGTCGACGGCGTGTACCAGTCGATCAACTATGGCGTGCTGCCGGTGGATTCGGCCGCCGCCAAGGCGCTGGGCGCCGAACCACTGAAACCGGAGAAGTCCACCAACTACAGCCTGGGGCTGGCCTGGCAGCCCGGCGAGCGCCTGGCCTTCACCGCCGATGCCTACCTGATCAACGTGCGCGACCGCATCACCCTCACCGGTACCCTGCTCGGCCCCGAGGTCACCCAGGCCCTGCTCGCCAACGGTATCGACTCGACCTCGGGCGGCCAGTACTTCACCAACGGCGCCGATACCCGCACCAAGGGCCTGGACCTGGTGGGCAGCTACGACCAGGACCTGGGCGGTGCAGGGACGGTGAAGTGGACGGCGGCCTTCAACTGGAACGACACCGAGATCCTCGACTACAAGCAGAGCGTGAACATCCTTGGCACGCCCTACGAGCTGATGAATCGCCAGGCGCGCAACCTGCTGACCGAGGTACAACCGCACACCAAGCTGATCCTTGGCGGCAACTGGCGCCTGGATCGCTACCGGGTCAACCTGGGGCTGACCCGCTACGGATCCTGGCGCGAGGTGAATGCCGCCAACGACCGTTCGCTGGACCGCGAGTACAAAGCGCGCTGGATCACCGACCTGGATGCAGGCTACCAGTTGACCAAGGACCTGGAGCTGGCGATCGGGGCGCGCAACCTGTTCGATATCTACCCCGAGCGCCAGGCACCGAGCAGCAAGACCATGGTCAAGGGATACGGGGTGTACTCGCCCTATGGCTTTACCGGCGGGTATTACTTCGGGCGGGTGACCTACACCTTCTGATTCGTGACAAGCCGGCCGACGATGTCGGCCGGCAACCGGTATCAACCACGCAACATATGGACCGCCACACCGGCCAAGGCGCAACTGAACAGTACCTGGATCACGCCACGCTTGAAGCGGAACAGGGCCACTGCGGCAGCAATGGCGATCAACGCCGAAGGCCAGTCGAACGCCCCACTGAAACCCTTTGGCCAGAGCACGTGATAGCCGAAGAACATGGCGAGGTTCAGGATCACCCCCACGACCGCGGCCGTGATCCCCGTCAGCGGTGCGGTGAACTTCATCTCGTTGTGGGTCGATTCCACCAACGGGCCACCGGCGAGGATGAACAGGAACGACGGCAGGAAGGTGAACCAGGTGACGAGGCTGGCCGCGACTGCACCGGCCAGGAACGGGTTTTGCTCACCGAACATCGGATGCACGTAGCCACCGACGAAGCCGACGAAAGCCACCACCATGATCAATGGTCCTGGCGTGGTTTCTCCCAAGGCAAGGCCATCGATCATCTGAGTGGGTGACAGCCAGCCGTAATGCCCGACGGCGCCCTGATACACATAGGGCAGGACGGCGTAGGCGCCACCGAAGGTCAAAAGTGCGGCCTTGGTGAAGAACCAGCCCATTTGCGTCAGAGTGCCGGCCCAGCCAAACGTCAGTGTCAGCAGCCCCATGGGCAAGGTCCACAATACGGCGCCGATCAGCACCAGACGCAGCAAATGCCCCACCCGAAAACGCGCATGCTCAGGCGTTGGTGTGTCGTCGTCGATCAGGGCCGGGCCGTAGCTGTTCCTGGCAGCCCCATGACCACCACCGATCACGAATTTGCCGGGGGCGAAGCGACCGCCCACATAGCCTGCGATACCGGCAACCAGCACGATCAACGGGAACGGCACATCGAGGGCGAAGATGGCCACGAACGACGCTGCGGCCATGGCCCACAGCCAGCCGTTCTTCAGCGCGCGCGAGCCGATCCGGTGCGCCGCGTGGACGACAATGGCCGTGACTGCAGGCTTGATGCCGTAGAAGACCCCCGCCACCACCGGGACCTCGCCAAAGGCGATGTAGACCCAGGACAGGCCAATCAGGATGAACAGCGAGGGCAATACGAACAATACGCCGGCAATCACCCCGCCCCAGGAGCGGTGCATGAGCCAACCGATGTAGGTGGCCAGTTGCTGTGCCTCGGGGCCTGGCAACAACATGCAGTAGTTCAGCGCGTGCAGGAACCGCTTCTCGCTGATCCAGCGCCGGCGCTCGACCAGTTCCTGGTGCATGATCGAGATCTGCCCGGCGGGCCCACCAAAACTGATGAAGCCCAGCTTGAGCCAGAACAGGAATGCTTCGAACAGTCCGACCGGCCGCTGAACCGCTTGCGATGGTGGCTGTTCGCCCACTGCAGAGGTGCTATCAACCATTTTGCGCTTCCTCACTCGCGAAAGCCGTCAGAAGGCCATCGAAGATACCCCCGGCGACCGTTGTCAGTTGATCGTCATCGCCAATGCTTTGTCTCAAGCCCGCGAGGACACGTTCGATACCTGGGGCTTCCGAGGGCTGGTTGCCTCCCACATCCAGATAGTGAATGACTGCGGCCAAGCGTGCCAGGCCCGGCTGCTGCAGGGCAAAGCTCTCGATGAGGGTTTCGAAGGACACCCGCTGGCCGACATGGCTGAACCTGGCCCCATCAAAATCGAAGCCCAGCGCATCGCCCGGGCAGTCTTCAGGCCTGTCCAGCCAGATGAATCGAGCGTCGGCATCGATGAAGCGACGAATCAACCAGGCACATGCCAGCCGATCCACCCATGGGCGCTTGCGGGTGGCCCAAAGGCGCCCCTGGTAGTCGTTGCGTTCCAGTCGGGTGATCGCCTCGTCGTGGGCACTCGGCTCATCGGAAGACAGTGCGCGGCCAATCGCGGCTTCGAGCTCTTGCAGCGCCGCATCGGCTTGTGCCTTGGGCACGCCCGGGAAAAAATCGGTCGCCGCCAACTGGCTGAAGGCCTTTCTGAGCTTGCGCACCTGCCGTGCGGTCTGCAGCGCATTCTCTGGCGCCAGCTCGGCCCTGCAGCCTGCAATTTCTTCCATCAGGCTGGCGTACTCGTCGCTCCTGTCGAACAGCCTGCTGAAGCGCTCTTCACGCTCAGGCAGCGACAGGAGAAATGCGGTGCCGTTGATAGCCAGCACGTCACGCTCGACTGCCTCGAAAACTTCCCGACCCGCACATTGTTCGGGCAGCAGGTAAACACCATCCCTCAGCACTGCGGCTCCGGAGGCCTTCAGGCTTCTCCAGGCACGCATGCGCTCGGTGGCATTGGCCGTCGGCAATCCGAGGATCAGTAGCGACCAGTGGATCATGTAGAGTACTCAACACAATATGTTTGTACCTCTACATTAATCTGAAACTGTGCAAAATCAACAGGCCCGTAGCTTTTGGGGCTGCTGCGCAGCCCATCGCCGGCAAGCCGGGCTCCCACAGGGACCGCGAAAATCTTGAGGTCTGCGCCGTACCTGTGGGAGCCCGGCTTGCCGGCGATGGGCCGCAAAGCGGCCCCAAATCGCTCAACTGACTGGCACCAGGGTAAACCCGCTCCCACAGGGTCCCTGCTAAATCAAGGAGTTATGTGGAGTTCCATAGGAACGGGATCCTACTCCAGTGGAATGGTCAGGCGATTGATCACTGCCCGGGTTTCTGGCCTCACCCCGCGCCACCAGGCGAACGCCTCCGCCGCCTGCTCGACCAGCATGCCGACACCGTCGGCCAGGCGACCCACACCCTGCGCCTTGGCCATGCGCAGGAACGGCGTCAGGCCTTTGCCATACGCCAGCTCGTAAGCCAGCCGCGTCTCGCCCAGCACGCCTTCAGGTAGCGGCGGCAGCTCGCCGGTGAGGCTCGCGGAAGTGGCATTGACCACGATGTCGAAGGACTGTCCCTCCAGCTCCTCATAACGGCTGATGCGCAGCCTTGGGTGATCCAGTTCGTTGCGCAGGCTGAGCGCCTTGGCCATGTCACGGTTGGCAAGCACCAGTTCGCTTGGCCCCGCCTGCAGAAACGGCAGCAATGCACCACGTACCGCGCCACCGGCGCCGAGCAACAGTACCCGCCGATTGGCCAGTGGTTCACCGAGGTTTTCCTCGATATCCCGCAGCAAGCCGATGCCGTCGAAGTTCTCGGCAAAGATACGGCCATTCTCGAACTTCAATGCATTGGCCGCCCGCGCCAGCTGTGCGCGCTCGCTGCGTTGGTCAGCCAGCTCGAAGGCGCGCAGCTTGAACGGCGCGGTGATGTTCATGCCCAACCCGCCATCGTTGCGAAAGTTCAGCACCTGGGCCTCGAAGCCCTCGAGCTCGCCCTCGATGGCGCCGTACTCCAGGCACTGGCCACTGGCCTGGGCGAACAGGCCATGAATCAACGGGGACTTGGTGTGGTTGATCGGTCGGCCGATCACTGCATAGCGGTCGCTCATCGTGCATCTCCATGGGTGAACAGCACACCGTCTGCCTGCATGGCGGTGATTTCTTCAGGGCTGAAACCTAGGCCGGCGGCCACTTCGGCATTGTGCTGACCGAGGTCCGGGGCCACTTGGTGGATCGTGGTGTCGCACTCGGAAAAGCGGAACGGCAGGTTGGGCAGGCGCAAGGTACCGTAGCGCGGGTGCTGCTGCTCGATGACCATGTTGCGCGCCTGGATCTGTGGGTCAGCCACGACCTCGTCGATGCGTTGAACCTTGGCGCTGGGGATGTCGATGTCATCGAGCAATTGCAGGATATCGGCTACCCGGCGCGCACCAACCCAGTCACGCACCACGGCCAGGATCGCCTGGCGGTGGGCGTTGCGGCCATTGAGGCTGTGGTAGCGGCTGTCGCTGCCGAACCCGGGCGGGCCACCGTTGGCTTCGAGCATCGCGGCAAAGCGCTTCCAGGCGTCGTCGACCTGGGCGGCGATTACCAGGTCACCATCAGCCGCACGAAACACGCCGTACAGGGTGGAGGTGGGCATGTCATGGCCGGTCTGCTCGGGCAGGACCGTGCCATCGGACAAGGTGTAGCACTGCACCGCGTATTCATGCATCGACACCAGCGTGTCGTAAAGGGCCATGTCGATGTGCTGGCCCCGGCCGCTGTTCAGTCTGCCCAGCAGCGCCGCATTGATCGCCGCCACGGCATGGATGCCGGTGTACATGTCGCCCAGGGAAATGCGCAGCAACGGCGGCGCTTCGCCCGGCACGCCGACCATCTGCATGATCCCGCTCTTGGCCTCGGCGATCAGCCCGAAGCCGGCGCGGTGGGCATCCGGGCCGGTATGGCCGTAGGCGGAGATGGAGCAGTACACCAGACGCGGGTTGCGCGCTGACAGCTCGGCATAGCCCAGGCCCAGTTTGTCCAGGGCGCCGGGGCGATAGTTTTCGATGAACACATCGGCCGAGTCGGTAAGGCGCTGCATGAAAGCTTTGCCACGCGGGTCCTTCATGTTCACGCTGACGCCCTGCTTGCCCATGTTCAGCTGCAGGAAGTAACCGCTCTGCTGTTCATCAAGGGTAAACGCGTGCTGGCGGCCGGCATCGCCGCTGCCCGGCCGTTCGACCTTGATCACCTCGGCGCCCAGTGCTGCCAGGCAACGGCCCACATAGGGCCCGGCCAGGAAGTGGCTGTAGTCGATGACGCGAATACCTGACAATGGCAATGCCTGGCTCATGCCTGCACTCTCCTCGGCACCATCAGCCGGTGCTCGCCACGCTGCACGACTTCGCCATGCTGGTTGATCAGCTCCGACGGCAAGACCACGATGCCCCAGCCCGGTCGGCTGTTGCTCGGGCGCATCGCCCCCACGCGCATGCGCACGTGCAGCACATCGTCGACCTTGATCGGCAGCACGAAGTCCCAGGTCCAGCCCAGCGACATGCCCGGTACAAAGCGGTATTCGCACTGGGTCTTCAGGCCGTCGGCGATCGACAGGCCGAACAGGCCATGGGCAACCAGGCAGCCGAAGTGGCTCGCGTTGGCGTACGCCTCGTCGACATGCACCGGCGTGTGGTCGCCGGTGAGTTCGGCGTAGGCCAGGATGCGTTCGCGGGTAACGGTGTAGGTGGGGCTGATGCATTCATCGCCTTCGCAGGCATCGTCCCAGTATTTTTCCACCACGCTCATGCCACCACCTCTGCACGTGGGTCGATGGCCAGTGCCTGGGCGACGCATTTCGCCGGCAATGCCTGAATGAACTCGACCGCCAGGCCGTCAGGCAGGCGCAGCCAGTTGCGGCCCTGAGGCATTTCGCTGACGCCGAAACGCTGTGCGGCGGCCAACGCGGCTTCGAGGTCCTCGCACATGATGCCCAGGTGTGCCATGCGCCCTTCCGGGCCGGCAAAGTCCGGCTGGTGGATGAACTGCAGGCCACCAAGGGTCCAGTACTGCGCAGGCTGCTCGGCGTCACCCTGCATCTCGCGCATGGTCATGCCGCACACCTCGCTGAAAAAGCGGATGTGCCACTGGATGTCCCGCACCCAGAACGCAACGTGTTCAAGGTAGGCTTTCGGCTGGCTCATGGATTACTTCCCTTCTGCTGATCGGCCATGGCGCGCTCGATACCCTTGATGCAGGCAACCAGGGTCGCGTTGACCGGCGTAGCCACGCCGTGGCGCTGGCCCCAGCGCACGACGGAGCCGTTGATGAAATCGACCTCGGTGACCGAGCCCTTTTCCAGGCTCTGCAGCATTGAGGTACGGAAGCTTGCCGGCAGGCCTTCAGCTGCCAGGCACCACGCAGCGTCCGGGCTGGTGAGGCTCAGGCGGATGCCGGCCCGCTCGGCGACGGCGATGGCTTCGCTGACCGCTGCCTTGGCGGTGCTTTCCAGCAGCGGCTCGCTGTACAGCTGGCCATAACTGAGCATGGTGATGCCGCTGAGCGCGCCTGTCGCGACGTTGACCAGCAGCTTGTCCCACATGGTGCCGAGAATGTTGTCGCTGACCGTGGTGGCGAGCCCGGCGCCATTGAAAGCCTCGGCGATGGCCTGCACACGCGAGGTCCGTTGGCCGTCGAGCTCGCCGATGAAGGTGTGTTTGCCTGCCACGCCGGCACGGATCGAACCCGGCGCCAGCAGCACGCCACCGACGTAGGTCTTGCCGGCCAATACCCGCTCACGCCCCACGGCCTCGGCCAGGATGTCTTCGTGGCCAAGACCGTTCTGCAGCGATAGCACCAGCGTCTGCGGCCCGATCAGCGCCTTGGCACCGGCAATCGCCTCGCTGGTGTGGAACGACTTGACCAGCACCACTACCAGGTCGGCCACGCCCACGGTTGCCGCGTCGCAAGCCGCCTTCACCCGGACCTGCCGCTCGCCGCGTTCATCCTGCACCCGCAGCCCGCGCAAATTCATCGCCTCGACATGCGCCTGGCCACGATTCAACAGCCAGGTTTCGTGCCCCGCCTCGCTCAAGGCCGCACCAATGGCGCAACCCAGGGCGCCGGCGCCCAGAATGCAGATTTTCAAATCGCTGACCTCCTGTGGTTTGCGACCACCTTATGCAGCGAGGCTTATTTCGGCTATACAATGGCCTCAATACACTTATTGAGTTTCGCAATAATGAGCACGCTCGATGCCTTGCCTGATCCCAAGCTGCTGCAGCTGTTCGATGTGCTTTACCACTGCCGTAGCGTGACCCGTAGCGCTGAACAGCTCGGCCAGAGTCAACCTACCGTGAGTATCTGGTTGGGGCGCTTGCGTGAAGAACTGAACGACCCGCTGTTCGTGCGCACCCCCGGGGGCATGGCCCCTACCCCGCGGGCAGACCAGTTGATCGGGCCATGCCGCGAGGTGCTGGAATCGCTGCGGCGCCTGACTACCTGGGAGCCGCAATTCGTTCCTGCCACGGCCCAGCGTCGCTTTCGCCTGTGCGTCAGTGATGCCAGCCATATCACCCTGCTGCCAAGCATCCTCAACCACCTGCGTACCCATGCGCCGGGTATTCGCCTGGAGGCGGCGCGCATAGATGGCAACACCGAAAGCGCGCTGGAGTCCGGCGAGGCGGACCTGGCCATCGGCTTTGTGCCTTGGCTGGGTGCGGGGATGTATCAGCAAGTGTTGTTCGAACAGGACTGGGTCTGCCTGAGCAACCCACAACACCCTCGTTTGGGCCAAGGCATGAGCGTGGCGCGCTACCAGGGCGAGGGGCATGTACAGATCAGTGCCGGGACCGGGCAAAAGTTACTGGAGGCTGGTTTGGCGCGGGCCGGCATCGAACGCAGGATCATGCTGGAGCTGCCGGCATTTCTAGGGTTGGGGATGATTGTCGGGTCGACCGACCTGGTGGCAACGCTGCCACGGCACATCGGGCAGACACTTGCAGACATGCATGGTCTGCAGGTGCACGATTGCCCGTTTGCAGTGGAGGGCTTCACGGTCAAGCAGCATTGGCACGCGCGCTACCAGCAAGACAGCGGGAATCGCTGGATGAGGGAGGTGGTTCGGGGCTTGTTTCAAGCAGGTGCCAGTTAGCACACCAGACGAACGCCTCCCTCGCCGAGCTTCCTTGCCTGGAAACATCGGGGTGCGAGTCAGGCAGCAGGCTTGAGCACCACCTTCGTCCAGCCATCATCCCGCGCATCAAAGTGCTTGTAGGCATCGGGGCCTTCAGCAAGCGTCAAACGATGGGAAATTATCTGGGAAGGCTTGGCGCGCCCATGATGAATGAGCTGCGCCAGGCGGCGATTGTAGGCCTTCACGTTCGCCTGGCCTGTGCGGATGAATTGGCCCTTGAACCAGAACGCCCCGAAATCGAAGGCCATCTTGCCCTGCTTCGCCAGGTCGTTCTTCGCACCCGGATCTTCTGGCACGAACACACCCACGACGCCTATGCCACCGGTAGCCTTGGTCGAGGCAACCAGGTTGTTCATGGTGAGGTAGTTCGCTTCATGGCCATGCTTGTCGCAGCACTGGTAACCCACGCATTCGCATCCCCGGTCGGTGCCTTTGCCGTGGGTCAGGTTCATGATCTTGTCCACAGCCTTCTGCTCGACCGCGTTGATGGGGGTTGCCCCTAGCTGCGCGGCCAGCCTCAAACGATCCGGCTGGTTGTCGATCACGAACACCTCGGAGGCACCTTTGATGATTGCCGAATAGGCCGCCATCAACCCGACAGGGCCCGCTCCATAAATCGCAATGCTCTCGCCCGGCTGCAGGCCGGCCAGCTCTGTCGCATGCCAGCCAGTGGGGAAAATATCCGAAAGCATGACGTAGTCATCTTCACGTTCCTGGGCGTCCTCCGGCAGCACCAGGCAGTTGAAATCAGCGTATGGCACACGCAACAGCTCGGCCTGGCCACCTTGGTAGGGACCCATGTCGGCAAAACCATATGCGGCCCCGGCAGCACCCGGATTAGCAGTGAGGCAGAATCCTGTCAGGCCTTTTTCGCAGTTTTCGCAGAACCCGCAGCCGATGTTGAACGGCAGGCTGACCCAGTCACCGACTTTGACGCGGTCCACCCCTGCCCCCACCTCGATCACCTCACCGAGGTTCTCATGGCCGAACACACGCCCGGCTTCGAACGATGTGCGCCCCTCATACATGTGAAGGTCGGACCCGCAGATGTTGGTGGTGGTGATGCGCACCAGCGCATCGGTAGGCTTCTCGATCCTTGCATCGGCAACATTCTTGACGGCGACGTCGCGCGGTGCGTTGTATACGATTGCTTTCATGCTGAACTCCCAGAAGTCAGGGGCGATGGAAAAGCGCCCTACCCTGTTGGGGTAATGGATTTACCTCAGGTGTTCAGTGCTGTACGTGAATAGCAGATCAGTGGCGCTAATCATCGTCGCGCCTTGGATCTAACCACGCTATAGCATTTTCTCCAGCCCGATCGCGCTGCTGAGCCAGGAATTGAAGTGTCGCCACCAACTCCCCGGTTCCTTGGTCAATGTATGTTGCTTGCCATCGTCTTCGGTGACCCATACCAGCTGATTCTTTTCCAGCCGGGTGTGATAACTGAGAGCCGGTGCCATCCCCTCCAGAGCCAGTTCGCGCACCCGTCCAGCAAGCTCAGGGTCATCGACCAACACGCCGACTTCGGTATTCCACAACAAGGAGCGCGAGTCGAAATTGAACGAGCCGATAAACGCTTTCTGCTGGTCGAATATCATCGCCTTGCTATGCAGGCTGGACTCGGAGCTATTGGAGGATCCACCTTGAAACAGGCCCAGCCCACTGTCGCTGTCGCCATTGTCACCGGATTGGCTGCGTAATTCGAACAACTGCACACCATGCTCCAGCAAGGTTTTGCGATAAGGCGCGTAAGCACCGTGCGCTGCGGGTACATCGGTGGCTTCCAGTGAGTTGGTCAGCAAGCTGATCGACACGCCAGCATCGGCACGACGGGTCAGGTACACCACCCCTGGTTGGCCGGGCACCATGTACGCCGAGACAAGGATCAGCTCCTTGGATACCCCATTGAGCTCGGGTGCCAATTGGGTGGCCAACAACAAGTACGGGGCTGGCTCGCCACTCGACAAGACCTTGCTCGGTGCATCCCACATCGCTTTGTTCCATGCCCAGATCAACTCCCTGCGCCAGTCATTCAGGCGTGGCTGGGTGGTATAGCTCATCAGTTGTTGATAGAGCGCATGATTCTGTTGGCGTACTTTCTCCAGGGACTCGTCCAGCCGAGTCCGGAGGTTTTTCAGGTCCCCGGTCGTCGGACTGGTCGAGATGAACTGCTCGATGGGCTTGCTCAGGGCACTGTTCCAGTACTGGTCGAAACCATGTCCCAATTGTTCTGCAACCGGCCCGACGCCGAGCATGTCGATGTCGGTGAAATTCCTGTTGGGCTCGGCATCGAAATACTCGTCCCCCAGATTGCGCCCGCCGACGATGGCCGCACTGTTGTCCACCACCCACAATTTGTTGTGCATGCGCCGGTGCTGCCGAGCCAGGTTGAACAGCCGGCCCATCGTACGCGTCACGACGGTACTGCGGCCCAGGTGCAGTGGATTGAACACGCGGATCTGTATATGCGGATGCGCCGCCAGTGTCGCGATAATTCGCTCCAGGTCATCGCTGGTGGTGTCATCGAGCAAGATCCTGACGCGGACGCCGCGGTCGGCGGCGATGAGCAGCTCGCGCACCAGTATCCGAGTACTGATGCCGTCGTGAACGATGTAGTACTGCAAGTCGATGCTGCTTTGAGCATTGCGAATCAGTTCGGCGCGTGCGGCGAAAGCCTCGGCACTATCGGAGAACAAGCGAAAGCCCGACTGGCCTTGATGGGGGGCTGCCTGGGCGTGGATGGAGCGACCGAACGCCGAATCGTTCGCAGGCAAGGCCTGACTGGGTTCGTGAGAGACATTGGGCGTTGTACAACCACCAGACAGCAGGGCGAGTAACAGCAGAGCAGCAAGGGGCTGTTTGATTGTCACGGAGGCTACCCCGGGTGATGGCGATGAGGGTGCCGGGTCCCGAAGAATGGCCAGTCCCTTACCACCAGCATCCGGCCGTATCGACCTTGTGCAATGTTTCTTCGATCTGCGGTGTTGTTACAGAAGCGTAGTTCATCTCCTGCTGACCGCGGTGTCGCTTCTGGGCGTCACGGGCACCCAATGAGGGCCATCGGCATTGTCGGTGACGCTGAAAGTTAACTGGCTTTGTAAGCGCGACGCGAACTCTGTGGGAGCGGGTTTACCCGCGAAGCAAGCGCCGCGATGGATGGCACCGGCGGTGCCGGTGTTCGCGGGTGAACCCGCTCCCACAATGATTGCTGTTGGGCAAAATGACAGCTAACGGTCGGTCGCGGATGGCTGCTAACGACCCAAGGCGGAAATCTGTAACCGGGGCCGCTTCGCGGCCCATCGCCGGCAAGCGCGGCTCCCACAGGTACAGCGCATGCCTGAAAGCTGGTGATATTCCTGTGGGAGCCGGCTTGCCGGCGATGAGGCCGGTACTGACAACAGTGCTTTGGATCACTGTCCGCTTTGGGTCGATACCGGTCGGTAGTGACTGACGGCTTTCGACCCAGAGCAGCCCTTGAGCAATACTATGACGAAGCAGTAGCGTTGGCAGCAAGGTTGACGAGTAATACTCTGGTAAAAGAATGTCCTTCAATTCGCATAAGAAAAAACTGCTAGATGACATCGAGCCACTCTCGCACCGTGCGTCACATGCGCGCTCATGCGACCTGCTGGTAGCTCAAAAAATAGGATTGCCTCGTGATGCTGTAATTGAACTGGTGGCGCGTCAAACTGGCGTCAATCTCCATAAGCCACAGTCTGTTGCCGAACTGCTGATCGCTTTAGCGGAGCTGGAGAAAATACGCCTGGGTCAATAGTGGCTATCCCAGCCTGGAGTCTTCGTCTGAGGCTGTCAGAGGAACTGACCGCTATGGGTCGGTAGCAGACCAATACTCCCTCTTAACTCTTCGAAAGCTGGGCACATCTGTGCTGCATCGCTTCCAGCCCCCAAGGATCTACGTTCGGTAAACCGACGAGCTCTAGTCATAGAGTGTTCATCCGTGAAACCTAGGTATGGATGTGCGATACCCATGGACGATGGTGCAGGCCCCAAGCCAGGGTTACCGCGTGATTGCCCATGACCGCCGTGGCCACGGTCGCTCCACACAGACCGACAAAGGCAACGACATGGACACCTACGCCGCGGAACTTGCGGAACTGGTTGCGCACCTGGATCTGAAGAATGCCGTGCATATCGGCCATTCCACTGGCGGTGGCGAGGTTGCCCGCTACGTCGCACGCCATGGTGCCGGCCGCGTCGCAAAGGCGGTGCCGATCGGCGCGGTGCCGCCGATCATGCTGAAAACCGCGAAGAACCCCGGCGGCCTGCCGCTCAAGGTGTTTGACGGCTTCCGCGAAGCGCTCGCCGCCAGCCGCTCGAACTTCTACCGCGACGTCGCAGGGGGCCCCTTTTACGGCTTCAACCGGCCGGGCGCGAAGGTCTCCGAAGCGGTGATCGGCAACTGGTGGCGCCAGGGCATGAACGGCGGGGCCAAGGCCCATTACGACTGTATTGCGGCCTTCTCGGAAACCGACTTTACCGAAGACCTGAAGCAAATCGCCGTGCCGACACTGGTGCTCCACGGTGAGGACGATCAGATCGTCCCCCTCGACGACTCCGCGCGCCTCTCGATCCAGCTGCTTCGCAACGGCACCCTGAAGACCTACCCCGGTCTGCCCCACGGCATGTGCACCACCCACGCCGAGACCATTAACGCGGACCTGCTGGCCTTCATCAAGGGCTGATGCCGCTGCAAGCGAAAGCTCCGGGGCACAGAGCCCCAGGCTTATTCCATTCAGAGCTGCGACAGCCCGCCATCGACGCACAGGTCGACGCCGGTGATGAAGCTGCTGTCGTCCGAAGCGAGGAACAGCGCAGAGTTCGCCAGCTCTTCAGGGCGACCGAGCCGACCCAGCGGAATTAACCCCGCCAGTTGCCTTTCGAACTCACCGTACTGCGCCTCGCCGATGCCCATCTTGCCGATGATCGGCGTCCGGACCGGGCCGGGGCTCAGGCAGTTGACGCGGATGTTACGGCCCTTGAGTTCCGCTGCCCAGCTGCGGGCAAAGGAGCGCACCGCCGCCTTGGTCGCCGCGTAGACAACGTGGGCCTCCAGCGCCTTCAGGTGGGCGATGGACGACACCAGCACGATGGAGCCGCCGTCACGCAGCAGCGGTAGCGCTTTCTGGATGGTGTAGAAGACGCCTTTGACGTTGATATCGAACTGCTCGTCAAACTGCTCTTCATCGACCTGATCGCCCGGAGCCGGACGGATGACGCCAGCGTTGGCGACCAGCACATCGAGGCGGCCGAAGCGCTCTCCGATCTGCTGGTACAGGTCGTCCAGCTCCTCCAACCGGCTGGCGTCGGCGCAGATGCCCACGGCGTTTTCACCGATGAGCTCGACCGCCTCCTCCACCGCTTGCCGACGACGCCCGGTGATGACCACCTCGGCGCCTTCCTGGGCGAATCGTTGCGCGGTGGCCAGGCCGATACCGCTGTTGCCGCCCGTGACCAGGGCGACCTTGTTGCTTAGCTTTCCCATCATATCTCCAACGTTGCTTGTGAATCCGCTCGTTTGGGAGGTCGCAAATCGGGAGCACGCAGCAGGTCCTGTTGCAGGGGCAGATAGCGCTCGATCTTTTCCGCCAGGCGTTCGCGGCGCTCGGCCAGCTGGGCCTGCAGCGCGTCCAGGGCCACCAGTTTTTCCAGGTGCTGCTGCAGGCAGGCGAGGAAGCCTTCGCTGTCCTCTTCCTCCTCCAGGTACTGCAGCAGGCCGTGGATCTGCCGGGTGCTGAAGCCGCACTCGAGCAGCTCGCGCACCCAGAGCACGCGTTGCACCATGGACGCGGCGTAGTCGCGATAGCCATTGTCCAGCCGCGCCGACTCGATCAGCTGCTTCGACTCATAGTGGCGAAGCGCGCGTGTACTGACGCCGGCGCGTAAGGCCAGCTCTCCGATTTGCATGTTGACCTCCGATGGGGAGCACTCTGGGGGCTTGACGCTAGTGTCAAGGTCAAGCCCCCTTTCGCTTTTTCAGTCGGCCATTGTGGGATGCGCCGGCAGGGTGAACTGCACCGCCGCACCACGGGGCTGGTTGGCGCTGGCCCAGAGATGGCCGCCATGGCTGTCGATGATCGAGCGGCAGATCGACAGCCCCATGCCCATGCCAGTGGCCTTGGTGGTATAGAACGGCGCGAAGATCAGGTCGGCGTTGTTCTCGGCGAACCCCGGGCCGTTATCGCACACCCTCACTCGCACGCCACCCGCATCGGACTCGGAACAGACCAGTAGGTGGCGCTCGCCAACGGGCACACCGTCCATGGCTTCCAGGGCATTGACGATCAGGTTGAGCATCACCTGCTGCAACTCTACCCGGTCACCCTCCACTTTCGGCAGGCCGTCGGCAAGTTCGACGCGCACCACGGCGCCGCACTTGGCCGCCTCGCCGCGGGTGAAGTCGACCATCTCGCGCAGCGCCGCGCTGACGTCCACGGCCTGTTTCTGCGGCGGTGTCTTGCGGATCAGCTGGCGGATGCGCCCCAGCACCTCGGCGGCGCGGTTGGCGTCCTTGATGATGCGCCCCAGCACGTGGCTGACTTCACCCAGCTCCGGCGGCTGTGCCCCCAGCCAGCGAAGGGCGGCATTGGCGTTGGTCACGGTGGCGGCGATCGGCTGGTTCACCTCGTGGGCGATAGACGCTGCCAGTTGTCCCATGGTCGCCACGCGGTTGGCGTGGGCCAGTTCGTTCTGCACCTCGCGATAGCGACGTTCGCCCTCGCGCACGCGCTCCTCGGCCTGCTTGCGCTCGGTGAGGTCGAGCACGAAGGCCACCCCCTCCTGTTGGCTGGCCTCGAAGGCCGCCAGGCCGACGATCACCGAAACGCGGCTGCCGTCCTTGCGGATGTATTCCTTCTCGAAGGGCTGTGCATGCCCGGTCCGGATAGCCGAGGCAAGGTGCGCTTGACTCAGCGCGAAGGACTCCGGCGGTGTCAGGTCGTGCCAGCGCACGCGGCCGGAAAGCAGGTCATCACGCTCGTAGCCGACCATGCGCAGGAAAGCGTCGTTGGCTTCTGCTATCTCGCCGCCCGCACTCCAGACGATGATGCCGATGATGTTGGCGTCCACCAGCCGGCGAATCCTCGCTTCGCGTTCCGCGGCGTCGCGATAAAGGCGCGCGTTCTCCAGCGAGGTCGCCGCCTGCGAGGCCAGCAGTCGCAGCACGGCGATCCGTGCAGGGCTGAACACGCACGCCGAGAGGTTGTTCTCCAGGTACAACGCGCCGGTGAGCTTGCCCTGGTTCATCAGCGGCATGCAGAGGATCGAACGCGCGCCGTGCTGCCGGACATAGGGGTCGGTAGTGAGGCCCGGCTCGGCCATGGCGTCGTCCAGGCACAGGCTCTCGCCAGTGCGCAGCACCTGGTAGAGCACCGTCTCGGCCAGCGTCGCCGCGCGGATCGGTTCGTTGCACAACTGCATCGCGTCGTCGCCGACAGTCGCCAGCGCCGCTATGCGTGGCTCACCCGCTTCGGCAAGAACCAGCACGCCACGCTCGGCGCCGGCCTGCTCGATGGCGGTGCGCATCACCATGTCGATCAGCTTCTCCAGGACGATCTCGCCCGAGGCTGCCTGGGATACCTTGAGCACGGTGGCCAGGTCCAGGTGCTCCACCGGGGTGGCAATGGTCGCGGTCGGGCCGGGCGCGGGCTCCTCGTTGCGCAGGTAGCGATGTTTCCCTTCCAGCTGACGCACCTTGCCATCGGCGCCCCAGCGCAGGTAGCCGTATCGCGCGTCCTGCAGGTAGACGCGGGCGATCTTGGCCAGGCCGCGCGCGCCGTAGAAGCGCCCCGCCAGCTCGTTGGCCAGCGCCTCGATCTGCACGAAGCCGTTGTCCTGCGCCTGGCGGATGGCCTCTTCGTAAAGCAACTCTGCGTCGACCAAACGCCCTTCGGCCCGGGCGATTTCCGCGCCCACCAGAGCAACCCGGCAGGCGAACGATTCGCCGCACTGCCGTGCCCACTCCTGCAATTGCGCGTGATGCACGGCCAGCTCTCGCAGGCGCTCAGATTGCTCATCGACAGCCGCGGAATCGAAAGTGGCAGCCAGCGTCAGCGCCGCATGGAGGTGGTATTCGGACTCCTCAGTAAAGGTCTCCACAACCCACAGCAGCGCCTTCGCCCGCGCCACACAGTGCATGGCCGCCGCGTGATCGCCCGCCATGCAGCGGGCCTGCAGCTTGCGTATCCAGTACTTGGCCGCTGCCAGCGCCAGGCCCGGCGTGCTGTCCAGGTGCGCCTCGAAACGCGCCTCGTCGAACAGCTCATCGTCGAAACAGCCGAAGGTCGGGGTCTGCCCGCGCAGCGTACGGATCAGCGCCAGCTGCGTGCTTATGAAGTCCACCACCAGGCCGAAGCGCACCTTCTGCGCATAAGCCAGTCCCTGCTCGGCCTCTACGTGCACCTGCGCCAGCGGCTCGCCGAGGAACAGCACATCAGCGATATGGCCGTTACCGGCATAGGCGGCGTAAGCCAGATCGCCGACGCGGTTGGCCGCGACGAAAGCCCGGCGCAGCAGTTCCCGGCACTCGCGCACCGGGCGCATCCAGCGCGCCACGAACATCGAGAAGCACAGGTAGGTGCGAGCCTCATGACGATTCATCCCGTGCCGGTCGACCAGGTCGCAGCCCAGGCGACCGAAGTGGTAGCCGGCTTCGTAGTCACCGAAGCGGCGGCCGGCAATCCTTCCCACGTTCGCATAAAGCATGCAGGAGGCGTCGCAGTTGCCCCGCTCCAGACTCAGGCTTACGGCCTTGCAGATGGTCAGGCTAGCCAGGTTGGCGTCGCTCTGCAGCGCCGGGGCGAAAAGTTTGCCGAGGGCATCGAGAGTCGCCAGGGAGGCGGCGTCCTCCATCAGCGGAAGGTCGATCAGTTGCTCGATACTGCGCTCGCCCAACTGCGTCCAGATCTGCTGGTATTCCTCGCGCACCTGCTCGTCGTCCGGGTGCGCCGACCAGTGGATGCCGACTGCGTCCAGGTAGGCTAGGCATACGGCGACCGCCCTGTCGCTGCGGTCCTGCAACAGGCACACGTCCATCTGCAGGCAGGCCACCGCCGCCTGCTCCACCGTGGTGGCGGCGCGTGGCGTCAGCGCGGTGAGCCTCTCATCGGCCTGCGCCAGCTGGCCCGTGAGAAATTCGCATTCGGCACAGTTGAGTTCCAGGGCAAAGCCCAGGTCGTGACGGCGTTCCCAGAAATCGCCGTCGAGCAGTTGCATGCCGGCGCGCAGATAGGCCAACGCCGAGGTGTAGGCGCTTGAAGCCTTGGCGCGCTGCCCGGCCAGCAGATTGTAATCGGCCAGTTGCTCGCGCTCGGCGCGAGCCTCGATCAGCCGGGCGCCGCGATTGAGCTGACCGACGATCTCGAAGATCGCTTCTTCGCGGCGTTCCGGCGGCGTCTGCTCGGCCAGCAGGCGACCGATGCGCAGGTGCGCCTCGGCACGGGCGGTTTCGGCGATCAGCGAATACGCTGCCTCGTGGATGCGGTCGTGGACGAAAGCGCAGGCGCCTTCCAGGCGCTCCACCAGTTCCTGGCGCACAGCCGACCAGAGTATTGAATGCACCTTCACCGGCGGCAGGTCGAGCACGGTCGCCAGGGTACTGATCTGCGCGGTGTTGCCCAGGCAGGCCAGCTGCTGCAGCGCCTGGCGGGTTTCCAGCGGCAGGCGCGCGAGCTTGCCGACCATCAGGTCGACGACGTTGTCGGTAAACCCCTTGGCGTGGATGCGCTCCGGCTCCCAGCGCCAACGCCGCGCCTCGTGGTCGTAAGTCATCAACTGTTCCTCGGCCAGCGCCTGGAGGAACTGGATGACGAAGAACGGGTTGCCGGCGGTCTTGTCCTGCACCAGCCGGGCCAGCGCGACGATGCTCGGCGGCGGACAGCGCAGGGCCTCGGCAATCAGTTGCTCGATGTGCGCCCGGGCTAGCGGCGCCAGGCGTATCTCGTCGATGCGCACGCCGGCCTGGCGGATGGCTTGTAGCTTGCGAGTCAGCGGATGGCTGGCATCCACCTCGTTGTCTCGGTACGCGCCCACCAGCATCAGGTGGCGCAGCTCCGAATGGGTGAGCAGATCTTCGAGCAGGTCGAGGGTCGCCGCATCCAGCCATTGCAGGTCGTCGAGGAACAGCGCCAGCGGGTGATCGGCGCGGGCGAACACGCCGATGAAACGGCGGAACACCAACAGGAAGCGGCGCTGCGCCTGTTGCGGCTCAAGATCGGGCACCGGCGGCTGGTCGCCGATGATCAGCCGCAGCTCGGGAATCAGGTCGGTGATCAACCGGGCATTGGGCTCCAGCGCCTGCAAGAGGTCGCTGCGCCAGCCCTCCAGCACGTCACCGCTTTTGCCCAGCAACGTGCGCACCAGCCCCTGGAAGGCCTGCACCAGTGTCGAGTAGGGAATGTCGCGCTTGTACTGGTCGAACTTGCCGGAAGCGAACAACCCGCGCGGCGGGACCAGCACCTTGTGCAGCTCGTTGACCACCGAGGACTTGCCGATTCCAGAATAGCCCGACACTAGCACCAGCTCCGGCGTGCTGCTGGCGACGATGCGCGCGAAGGCCTCGACCAGCATCTCCACTTCCCGCTCGCGACCGTAAAGTTTCTCGGGCACCAGCAGGCGATCGGGCGTGCCCTGTTCGTCCATGCTGAAGGCTTCGATGCGCCCGCTCCGCTGCCAGTCGTCCAGGCAACGGCGCAGGTCGTGTTCGACGCCGGAGGCGCTCTGGTAGCGCTCCTCGGCGGTCTTGGCCAGCAGCTTGAGGACGAGTTGCGAGAGCATCGGTGGCAAGCCGGCAACCCGTTCGCCGGGCGGCGTTGGCTTGCGCGCGATGTGGCAGTGCACCCATTCCATCGGGTCGCTGGCGGAAAACGGCAGCGTGCCGGTGAGCATCTGGTAGAGGACCACGCCAAAGGCATAGA
This sequence comes from Pseudomonas sp. B8(2017), assembly GCF_002113575.1. Lineage (NCBI taxonomy): Bacteria > Pseudomonadati > Pseudomonadota > Gammaproteobacteria > Pseudomonadales > Pseudomonadaceae > Pseudomonas > Pseudomonas sp. B8(2017). The sequence goes on from NZ_NEIO01000010.1 coordinate 165,532, forward strand.
GGTCGCTGCGCGAGTCGACGGAGCGGTTCATCCGCCCGGTCTGTTCCGGCGCCATGTAGGCCAGGGTGCCGGCGATGGTCTCCGGCGGTTCGGGCGCCTGACGCTCGCGCGGCAACCGCGAGGCCAGGCCGAAGCCGGTCAGGCGGGCCTGGCCATCGGTGCAATTGACCTGGATGTGATTGGGCTTGAGGTCCTTGTGCACCAGGCCGCGCTGGTGTAAGTGGCGCAGCGCCACGGCGATGTCCACGGCCAGGCGCAGGCAGGTTGCGATGTCCAGCGGCTGGCGCAGCACACGGGACAACGGCTCGCCGCCGGGGTCATCGAGCAGCAGGCGGGTCTTGCCGCCTTCACGGTGCAGCGCCTGCGGGCGCAGTGCCCAGGCGCTGTGCAGTTCGTCGCGCAGGCTGTACTCGTGGGCCAGCCGTTCCAGCGTGGCGGGCAACGGATGTTCAGCGGCCGGGCGCACAAGCAGCACGCTGGCGCCGTCGTCACCGGATGGACGGACGCGGCAGAATACCCGCTCGCCGTCGTCCCATAGGATCTTCTGTTTGCTGGCCATCGGTTCGGCAACCTCTGAAAGGTTTTCTGCTGCCCCCAGTGGTCAGCGACTGTTATGCGATACGCGTGGCGGCGCTCAGGTCGTCCGCTGCAACGGCTCGACGCCCAGGGCCTCGGCCATGCGCACCAGATCGGCGACCGAGCGGGCGGCCAGCTTCTTCATCACCTGGCCACGGTGAACCTTGACGGTCACTTCGCTGAGGTTGAGCTCGGCGGCGATCTGCTTGTTCATCAACCCCGCGACGACGAAGCGCAGCACTTCGCGCTCACGCAGGGTCAGCGCCTCGAAGGCCTGTCGCAGCGCCGCGCCGGACTGTTCGACCTGCAACCGCTTACCGTCGCGGGCCAGGGCGCTGGCCACCGCGTCGAGCATGTCCTGGTCGCGAAAGGGCTTGGCGAGGAAGTCCACCGCGCCGGCCTTCATGGCCTTGACCGTCATCGCGATATCGCCGTGGCCGGTCATGAACACGATGGGCATACGCACCCCGCTCTTCTCCATCTGCTCCTGGAACGCCAGGCCGCTCTCGCCGCGCAGGCGCACGTCGAGCACCAGGCAGCTGGGGACGTCACGCCGGGCAAAGGACAGAAAGGCCTGGGTCGAATCGAAGGTCTGCACCTGCAAGCCGATGGAGCGCAGCAGGCCATCGAGGGCGAGGCGCATGGACTCGTCGTCATCGACCACATAGACCACCGGCTCCTTCGGGCCTTGCGGCGGATTGGAATGCGACGACGAGCTCATCTTGCCTCCTTGGGGGACCGCGATACTCGCGGTGTGCAGATCAAAAAATTTAGTCCATGATGGGGCCCGCGGCAAAGTGCCAGCCCAATGGTCATGGGGCCGGAGCGATACCTTCGGGATATTGGCCATAACGCGCGCCATGGAGCACGCCATAACGCTGCTGCGCGCAAGGCTAGCCTGGCGAAGCGAAGCGCCGCCAGGCCAGAAACCCCTGAATATCGGCCACCTTCGGCCCACTTCCGACCGGCCACCCGAACAGGTAGAACCCCGATGGCAAGCGCCTTTGCGCTCCCTTACCCGCTCCCGGCAACGACGCCGATCACCGTCGCCTTCGTCGCCTACCCGCAGATGGGCCTGCTCGACCTGAGCGGCGCACAGACCGTGTTCTGGGCCGCCAGCAAGGCCCTGGCCCAGCGCGGCCTGCCCGGCTACCGGCTGCTGACGGCGAGCCTGCGCGGCGGACTGGTGAGCACCGTCGAAGGACTGTCGGTGGATAGCAGCGTGCTGGCTGAACTCGACCTCGCCGAGGTCGACACCCTGGTCGTCCCGGGCGCCCCGGACATCGGCGAAACCCTCGACAGCCACGGCGAACTGGCGGCCTGGCTGAGCCACGCGGGGTCCAAAGTGCGTCGGGTGGCCTCCGTGTGCAGCGGCGCCTTCCTGCTGGCCAAGGCCGGGCTGCTCGACGGCTGCCGCGCCGCGACCCACTGGGCTCTGTGCGACACCCTGCAACAGCGCTTCCCGGCTCTGGAGGTGGACGCCGACGCGATCTTCATCCAACAGGGCGCGGTCTGGACTTCGGCAGGGGTCACTGCCGGCATCGATCTGGCACTGGCGCTGGTGGAAGCCGACTGCGGCCGCGATGTCAGCATGCAGGCGGCGCGCGAGCTGGTGGTCTACCTCAGGCGCCCCGGCGGGCAGGCGCAGTACAGCACCCTGCTGCAATTACAGACCCAGGACAGCCCGGCCTTCGACGAGTTGCACCTGTGGCTGGCGGAGAATCTGGGGGATCCGGAACTGACCGTGGAACGCCTCGCCGAGCAGGCGAAAATGAGCCTGCGCAATTTCTCCCGCGTGTACAAGGAACGTACCGGGCGCACACCGGCCAAGGCCATCGAACTGTTGCGCCTGGAAGCGGCAAAACGCCTGCTGGAGAACTCCTCGCGCAACATCGAGCAGATCGCCCGCGCCTGCGGTTTCGCCGACGAGGAACGGCTGCGCAGCACCTTCCAGCGCCACCTGTCGATCTCCCCGCGCGACTACCGCAGCCGCTTCAGCCGCTGAGCCTCGCTCAGGCCACGGCCAGCGCCAGCGAACGCTCCGGCTGCAGCTCCAGGTGGCGGGCAAAGCAGCCACGCACCGGGCGCAGGCTGCGAATGAACAGCGGGTCGTCGAACATCGTCCGCAAGCGGTTCAGCGCACTGCTGACGGTGGCCTGGCAGAGGAACAGGCGTTCGCCCGCCCGGGTCACGTTGCGCTCGCGCATCATGGTTTCGAAGACAACCAGCAAGTTGATATCAACATGTCGCAGGTCATTTCTGTTCATGGTTTCGCCCGCCTGGTGAAAGTTGCATCCGAACTGCCTTTCGCAGAGCCGGCTCACTTCTCCAGGCTTGCGATGTGATTGCAGGCTATTCAGGCGTAACCGCTGAGTCAGTTGTACATGGGTGCAATATCGCCACCCGTTGGTTATCCGAACTAATACCTGGGTATTGTTCCGCTCAACGTCCTGCTGCGAATATCACCCGCATCAGACGGCCAGCCGGAATATCCATACCCAGGTGTTGCCCGACGATACCTAGGTATACTTCTCCGACTTGTTCGACGGCGTATCTTGCAAATACGGCAGGCGCCGCCACGCGCGCCCCAGAGGATGCAAAAGACGCAAATGCGCATCAAGGCTGTCATTGCAGTAGTCGACGACGATGAATCCCTTCGCACCGCACTGGAAGGCCTGCTGCGCGCCACCGGCTACCTGGCGCGCACCTACGGTGGGGCGCGCGAGTTCCTCGGCTCCGACGGCCCGGAACTGGCCAGCTGCCTGATCTCCGATATCCAGATGCCGGGCATGTGCGGCGTGGAGCTCTATGAAGCGCTGCGCAGCCGTGGCCTGGACCTTCCGGTGATCTTCATGACCGCCTACCCCGGCGAGCGGCCACGTATCAGCACGGACATGCCCGGCGTTATCGCCTGCCTGCCCAAGCCGTTCGAAGCGGAACAATTGCTGGCCTGCATCGAAACTGCCCTAGTTCTGAAATCCTGAACGCGAAAATCCCCCGCAAGCTATTCCCGTCCCTGATCACTGCACTGCAGCTCCCCGTCGATACCTTCGTATAGTTCTCTTCAACACATGCGTAATTCCTGCACACCGATGTAGAAGTGCGCCCGGAAGTTTTCCTCCCTAGCATGGACTCACAGCGGATGACTGCAGACGGCACAACGCAAACCAGGTTTGCAACTACCCGTCAGCGTCACGCCGAACTTGAAGCAGTGACTTCAAGGAAATTCATCCATTCGAGTCAGGAGCACATGATGAAACAGCAACTTCTGGTTATTGGCGCGGGCTTCGGTGGACTGTGGAGCGCACTGAGCGCCGCCCGCCTGCTGGACATGCACGGCCGCAACGATGTGGAAATCACCCTGTTGGCGCCGCAGCCTGAACTGCGCATCCGCCCGCGCTTCTACGAACCCGATGTGCACAGCATGTTCGCTCCGCTGACCGAGCTGTTCGAGGTCGTGGGCGTGCGCTTCGTCAAGGGCACCGCCGAGAGCATCGACGAGCAGTCCCGTAAGGTCGGCTACCGCGATGAAACCGGCCGCGCTGGGGAGCTGAGCTACGACCGCCTGGTACTGGCCAGCGGCAGCCACCTGTCCCGCCCGCCGGTACCGGGCCTGAACGAGCATGCCTTCGACGTCGACCAGATCGAATCGGCGGCGCATCTGGAAAGCCACCTGATGTCGCTGCGCAACCAGCCGGCCGGTCGCGCACGCAACACCGTGGTGATCGCCGGCGGCGGCTTCACCGGTATCGAGACCGGCACCGAAATGCCGGCCCGCCTGCGTGCGATACTGGGTGAAGACCAGGATGTCCGCGTGGTCATCGTCGATCGCGGCGAGCGCATCGGCGCGGTAATGGGCGAAGGCATCCGCCCATCGATCATCGAGGCCTCCGACAGCCTGGGCATCGAATGGATCACCGGCGCCACCGTCGCGGCCGTGGACGCCAACGGCGTGACGCTCGCCGACGGCCGCCACATCGAGAGCCACACAGTAATCTGGACTGTGGGTTTCCGCGCAAGCCCGCTGACCGAACAGCTGACAGCCCAACGTGATGGTCAGGGCCGCCTGCACGTGGACGGCAACCTCAAGGTTCGTGGACTGCAGAACGTCTTCGCCGCCGGTGACGTCGCCTACGCCGCGACCGACGATATCGGCAACTTCGCCGCGATGTCCTGCCAGCACGCCATCAGCCTCGGACGCCACGCCGGCAACAACGCCGCCGCCGACCTGCTTGGCGTTGCCCCGACCCAGTACCGCCAGCCCAAGTACGTCACCTGCCTAGACCTCGGCGCCTGGGGCGCCGTGTATACCGAAGGCTGGGACCGCCAGCTGAAGCTGGTGAAGGCCGAGGCCAAGGAACTCAAGACGCAGATCAATACCGTCTGGATCTACCCGCCGGCCGCCGACCGCCGCGCCGCCCTGGCCGCCGCTGACCCGCTGATCCCGGTGGCCTGATCGCTCTATCCACTTTATTCGCTCCGCCCGCACTCCCTGGCCCCGAGGGAGCGCCATTCGCCTGATGGACCGGACCTAACAAGCAACAGGAGACCACCATGACCATGCACCTGAATACCTTCGCCCAGCCCGATGCCACCACCCCGGCCCAGGAACTGGTGCCTTCGCGCTACGCCCTGCGCGTGGGCGAGATCGACGTGCTGGTGGTCAGCGACGGCGTGCTGCCGCTGCCGACCGAAACCATGTCGACCAACGCCACGCCGGAAGAGCGCGCGGCGTGGTTCAAGGAGATGTACCTGGGCCCGGACATGTTCGACTGGGCACTGAACGTGCTGCTGGTGCGCAGCGGTGAGCAGACCATCCTGATCGACGCCGGCCTGGGCAACCAGTTCCCCGGTTTCCCCCGCGCCGGGCAGCTCCCCAAGCGCCTGAAGGATGCCGGCATCGAGCTGTCGTCGATCACCGATATCGTGATCACACACATGCACATGGACCACATCGGCGGGCTGCTGACCGACACTGTGAAGAACGGTCTGAGCCCTGAGGTGCGCATCCACGTCACGGCTACCGAAGTCGACTTCTGGAAGATCCCGGACTTCAGCCTGACCGAAATGCCGCAGCCAGTCCCAGATGTCCTGCGTCGCACTGCCAATGAATTCATGGCGCATTACGAAAGCCGGCTGCACATCTTCGAGGACGAACACCAGGTTGCGCCGGGCGTGGTGTCCAAGCTTACCGGCGGTCACACCCCCGGCCATTGCATCGTCTACGTCGATTCCGCCGGCGAGCGCTTGACCTTCGCCGGCGACGCGCTGTTCCCGGTGGCTTTCGACCACCCGGAATGGCACAACGGCTTCGAGCACGACCCGGAAGAGTCGGTCCAAGTGCGCGTGCGCCTGCTGCGCGAGGCGGCGGCAAGTGGCGAACTGTTCGTCGCCACCCACCTGCCCTTCCCTTCGGTTGGCCGCGTAGCCATTGATGGTGATACCTTCCGGTGGATTGCAGGCTTCTGGAACTACTGATACCAAATGTTCTACCCCTGTTCCGCTGGATGCCTTTCAAGGACCCAGCGGGACAAGGGTTTTGATTTTCAATGTCAGTAACTGGTTAGTAGCAGAGGCGCACCTTCAGGCGCAGGCAAGTATTCAAATAGAAGAGTTTTGGATTCCGCTGGTAACTCCCCTCAAAAGGCTCCGGCCTGTATCCCGGTGCTAAAAGAGATAACATCGTCAAACCTCAGTCTGTTCCGCCATCTCCAGAGCGTCATCGACCTCAATGCCCAAATACCTAACCGAGCTCTCCACGACCAGCAGCTTTAGACCCAGAGCGGCCGCTCGACGAACTCTATCTTCAGCCTCCCAGCAGGCGTTTGAGCCACGAGTTGTCGTAAACTGCTCAAAGCCTTGGGCTGCCTGTACATAAGGAAAAGTGAATTTTATGACAACACTTCTTGAATGCTCAAATGAGGTTTTCAGTCGTGGAACCGTATTCAGAGCCAAGGGTTCATACCCGTATGAAGATGTTGTCGATTTCATGGTTTTTGAAACACTGGACGAGGATCGTCGCTTTGGGCTGATGGTTACCACTGGCTATAAGGCCGGCCTGCCGCTGGTTTGGCTACCTAGGGAGAGCAATGCCGAATGCCTTGGCCTCAGCAAGGAGTGGGTTTTGGCCAACTGGGGCAAGTGGATCTATCCGGACTGTGAAGTCTCACAAGTCCTTGTGATTGAAGGCTATAAACCTGGTTCGCACCCCTCCAGATGCTGAGCGGTTGGTGTCGCACCGAATCGACTCTGGTTTTCGTAGACGCCTCGAACGACTGCTCTGGGTCGAAACCGGTCATCCCCGACCGGCAGCTATCGACCCAAAGCGGACATCTGTAATCGGGGCCGCTTCGCGGCCCATCGCCGGCAAGCGCGGCTCCCACAAGTACAGCGCATGCCTGAAGGCTGGTGATATTCCTGTGGGAGCCGGCTTGCCGGCGATGAGGCCTGCACTGACTACAGAGCTTTGGATCAGTGTTCGCTTTGGGTCGAAAACGGCCACTCGTGAACGGCCGCCTTCTTCCATGGCGAGCTTTCGCAGTCTGGCCCCAGCGCTCATTGGCTTGGCTGCGTCTCCTCCTGCTTGAAAACACGAAATCCGCGCGCCTGATAATTTCCAAGCGCGGCAGGATGGTCGAACGTGCATGTGTGTACCCACACCCGCTCTGTACCTTGCCATTCCCACGCAGATCGAACAGCGTGACTCAAGAGTGCCCCGCCGAAGCCACACCCTAGAAACTGCGGTGCCAACCCGAAGTAGCGGATTTCGCAGTTACAGCCATCGGGGCGATAAAGCTCGTAATAGCCGGCTATCGCGCCACGGTGATAGGCAACCCAGGTACGGTGGCACTCCTGTTCAACGAGTGCCTGCCATTCGGAACTGCTCCAGCTATCAAGATCGCCCCACTCCCAGGGCGTTCCTACCAGCTTGTAGAGAAACCGATTGAATTCCGCCTGAGGCACTTCACATTCGATGATTTGAAGGTCGTGACGCTGTGGTTTTTCCTGCAGCTCGGAAGCCGAGGTCATTTCCAGGTAATAAGTAATGCAAGACCGTTCCATCGTAGACTCCCTGCGTCTTCCCGCTAGCGATCAACAAGCATGCCAGCTGCGGCTCGACTGCGGCTACACCTGATGTCTGCTTCGGCTAGAAAGCAGTCGCTATCAGTAATGGATAACGCTTGGCTCGCGTTGCGCGAACCACAGCTTGGCGCAATCGGAATCAGCCATGGCATCTTGTGCTAGTGCCATCCCCAAACCCGCACCGTAGCATCTCCTTGCCCAAACGTATTGCACCAAGCAAGGAGAAAACATGGTTACCGACACCGCATTGATCACTGGCGCCTCGGGTGGCATCGGACTGGAACTGGCACGCCTCCATGCGGCCAAGCGTGGCGATGTCGTCCTGGTAGCGCGCTCGCGTGACAAGCTGGAGTCCATCAAGCAGGAACTTCAGACTCGATACGGCGTGAAAGTGTATGTAATCGTGGAAGACCTGGCCGATCCTGGCGCAGCAGATCGGGTATTCGCTGCCACCGAAGCATTGGGGTTGTCCATCGACGTTCTGATCAACAACGCCGGGTTCGGTGGCCACGGGAAGTTCGTCGAACGCGACATCGCTGCCGATCTAGCCATGATGCAAGTGAACATGACCGCGCTTACCGCTCTGACCCATCATTATCTGAAGGCGATGGTGTTGCGTCGACGCGGGCGTATTCTCAACGTCTCGTCGACCGCCTCGTTCATACCAGGCCCCCTGCAGGCGGTTTACTACGCCACCAAGGCATTCGTGACATCCTTCACCCAGGCTATCGCCGAGGAAACCCGGGAATACGGTGTAACCGCCACTGCGCTGTGCCCGGGCGCGGTCGCAACAGGTTTCGTCGCCGCAGGTGATCTGCAGGGTGTGGATGCCTGGAACAATGCCAGGACGGCACAATCCGTGGCGCAATGCGGTTACCAGGCCATGGAGCGTGGTGAACTGGTTGCGTTCAATGAAGGCAAGTTGCGCGTCATGCTCGACTGGATTGTTCCGCTGTTGCCTCGCAAACTGGTGCTCAGGATGTCCCGCAAGGCAATGGAAAAGGCATCCTGAGAAGGCCAGAGAAGCCCTACCCGTGATCGTGTCCCGGGAAGTGGTGTAACTCATCATGGCTTTGGCCATTGAGCTTGCCGTTTAGTTGATCACGGCCGACAGCTTGGCCTGTGGATTATCGCT